>PLNF01000002.1 GCA_003141715.1 Bacteroidales bacterium
TTCATCACCATCTGCCCGCTTGCCCGGATAGGTTTGCGGCTCTACCTGGACAGCTTAATAATCCGGGACAAATTCGTAATGTGAGACAAATTCGTTTAATCTGGACAGACCGCAAACAGGCCAACCCTTCGCAAGCTAATTTTGAGTCACAAAAGAGTTTTGATCCGTTTGAAAGTTAAAAATGAAGAACGCTGTTTACCCGGTTTACCGCGACACTCAACTAACAAATTCAAGTTTTCGTTTTTTTAGATATTCCTGTCATATTGCGAGTTCCGTAATCAAACTAACCCGACGCTTCGGTAAATCTTATTTTCGTAAAACTTGACTGTTTACATCCACTTAAAATTACTGCAGCCAACAAAGGCGGTACAGTTTATTGCCTTCGGTAGCCTGACAAATCCGTAATATATTCAAAAGTCTATGCGAGTAAGATCATTTCAACTTATAAAATCTTGTGGCACCCGGACTGACCCTGCTGTCGAGACAAAGTCAATAGGCTACCGGCCAACGCTCGGTTGTCTTTGTTTTTGCAGAGCCATCTTGACAATTTCATCTTGAAATGACACATTCTGCCAACTTATCGGGACTGGTTCATTTGGACAGCTTCATCATGACGAGACGCTTTTCGTCCATCTATCGGGACTGTGCAAAAACAAATCCAACCGCGACACAGACGTCAACAAAACTATACCGCCGGCCGTTAGCTTGCATGGGTACCAAACTCGTACTGACAATTGGGGCCTTGGTTTTTGCAAGTCGCCTAGACAATTTTATCGTTACATGACAAATCCTGCCCACTTACCGGGACCACGCCGTCTGGACAACTTCATCGTAACATGACAACTCCCGTCCGTCAATTGGGACTGGCAAAAACCATGCAGATAGAAAAATTTATTCTACATTTGATTATCTAAACCTCTGACAATGAATATTAAAAATTTGAAACCTCGAATTATCTATCGATTTCTGTTCTGGTTTATTTTCTTAATTTGTTTTGGATTAAACATTCATGGTCAATCTGGCAATGCGATAGACTACTATAAGTACATCAGTATATCACCTTCGTCGGAACAGAGAGCCAATAGAGCGGAGTTGAAGGAATTCATTTCAAAGTACTTTCTTCAAAAAGGACTGCCAACAATTCCTTCCGATAATTATTTGCGCGATAATCCAAATGATGCAGATGAGATTCTTTATTGCACTTTTTACTCGTTCTCTGCAGGACCTCCAGTATATTATGAAAGTGTTATCACATTTACAGATTCTAAAAATAAGACTATCCTCACAGCACAAGCAAGAAATACTGTAAACTGGACTTTAGGCTTAAGTGCCCACAAAAACGTAATAGAAAAAGCTCTTTCAACTTATTTTTTTAATTATAAATATAAATATTATGTCGATCAACTACCTACTGTTGAAAGAGTCAATATAACAGAAGATTCATTGAGAAAATATTTTACTTCTAAAACGCTGGATCCTCTTGAAGGTATTTTCAAATCTATCCAAAATGAATCTCCTACTTCTTATAAGCTTGGAATCATAAAGAGGGATTCTAAATTTTTGGCAATTATAATAGAATCAAACTTAGACAAAATATGGAAACAAGGTGATGTTAAAGCCTATTTTGAACCTACATCGGCAAAGGGAATTTATTCGACCAGCTGGTATATGTCAAATAAAAGGAAAATTGAAACTGTTTCGATTTTAGAAAATGAAGCAATTCTTTCTACAAAATTCACTAATCCTCAAACGAAAGAAGAAACAACCGATAAATTAATAAAACTATTCCCTCTTTCAGATAGCCCAACCGTTACAAGTCCTAATGAAATAGCAGCAACAGCAAGTGGATTTTTATTAACTACCGATGGGTATATTGCAACTAATGCTCATGTTATTGCTAATGCAAAAAAAATTGAAGTTTGTTTTTCTGCAAATGATAAAACCACCACTTATACAGCCGTAGTTTCTCTTAAAGATTTGGCAAATGATATTGCCATTCTAAAAATTGATGATAAGAGCTTCCATCAATTTGTATCAATTCCATACATTATTTCCGAAAAACCTGAAGTAGGTGAAGACGTATTCACAATAGGGTACCCGATGAATTCAGTAATGGGAAACAATTACAAAGTCACAAATGGGATTATTAGCTCTTTATCAGGAGTCTCTGATGATATTAGATATATGCAGATTTCAGTTCCATTACAACCAGGTAATTCAGGTGGTCCTTTATTCAATAAAAATGGGAATATCTTGGGTATCACCTCTGCAAAACTTAATGGGAAAGCTGTTGGGGTGTCAATTGAAAATGTTAGTTATGCTATAAAAGCGACTTATTTAATAAACATGTATAAAATGTTGCCTAACATTCCCGACCTTAACACTAAATCATCACTTTTAGGACATGAGCTTAAAGATCAAGTAAAAATTCTTAAAGATTATGTTTGTCTTATAAACATTTATTAATCTGGCATTTAATAATACAGATTGTCTTGACTGATATGCCGCTCTCAATTTTTAATATATATAAAGGTCAGATCAAAATTGATTTAGAGTTGACCAGTACTTTCATCGAATCTTCATATATTCAGAACGAGAAGAACCTTGATGAAATAGATAAAGGATTTAATGCTTACTACGATACAATAGAAAAGGACGATCAATTATTAAGTTATCTTGAGGATAAATCATATATCCATAATGAATTATTCAATAAACATCTTTTCAATTCCTACTTTTCAATACTAACAGCTTTTTTTGAGAGAAGCCTAACTCAGATATTTAATTTTTATCGCGAAGTAAACTCATTAGATAAAGACATCATTTATAAAGGAAAGTTTAGAATGGAAGATGCAGAAAAAACAATAAAAGAAACTTTAAAGATTAATCTTGCTGACTTAAAAGAAGATAGAGCCATAATTATGTACTATAGAGAATTAAGGCACTTACTAGTTCATTGTGATTCAAATCTAAACTATGCAAATAAAAGATCGAAAAATCTAATTTCGAAGATTAGAAAGGATAAGAGGATTAAAATTGACGAACATACCAACGAAATCAAATTTCCAGATTTATCTTCTGTAATCGAATATAAATCTAGCATTGAAAAATTTCTCAATTCAATATTAGATCATATATCTTGATTAATGCGTTGAGATTAACCCATGATAACTAAAAAAACGCAAGCTAACTCGGACGGTTTAATTAAGTGCCTTCCGCAGCCCGGGACAACTTCTCAGTCAATCCTAAAATCTATGCCCGTAAACTCTGTTCCATTTATAAAGCACTGTGACACCCGGACAGTTTTTTCTCCCGGGACAGCATCATCGGGCTGCGGGCCTACACGCATGTGCCTTGTTCTTTGCTCTTCACCGAGACTATTTCACCGTGACACGAAACTTCACTGCCATCTATCTGGACTTGGTACCGTCTCCCAGTTTCACCGTGACCCGTGGCTTCGCTGCCACTTACCGGGACTGGCAAAAAACAAGGCACCACGACACAGACGGCACCTAATCAAACCGCCGGGCCGTTACCAGCAAGTGTCTCTGTATTAGGCTCTTTATTAATGAGTCAGAATCTTGCTTATTTTGTAGAATGAAATAAGTTAGATTGAGAATGAACAAAAGACTTTTATGAGATGTTTACGAAATAAGTAATACGATGTGAAAAGGCTGATATTGTATTTAATTTGCAAAATATTGTATTTCGCCTTTGTATTTCAAAATTAATTATCTAATTTCGTATAAAATCAATACAGAAAAAAATGATAGTCTCTTTCTCTTTCAAGAATTTTAGGTCTATAAAAGAAGAACAATCTTTTTCGCTTGAAGCAACTTCTTCAAAACTGAAGATCAACAATATATTCTGTCCAACTGAGAAAAAAAGTAAATTAAGATTGCTTAAAACAGTCGGACTATATGGCTCAAATGCTTCGGGTAAGTCAAATTTAATTAGGCTCATGTGGACAATGAGAAACTTCATTCTTAGCTCCACCGATTTAAAAACTGGTGATCAGATCCCTGAAACAATCTACGATCCATATTTTTTGGATGGAAATTCAAAAAATCAGCCAACTGAATTTACAATCGAGTTTTTTGGTTTCAACAAGAAGAAGCATAAGTATAGTATAAAGTACAATAAATCAGAGATTATTTATGAATATCTAGGTGTTTATGAAAGTAGTCGAATTTCGAAAATCTTTGAAAGGATAGACTCAAACGAATTTGTTGAATTTGGAGATGGGATGTTGAATAAGAAGGAAGAAAAGAAAGTACCTCAAAATCAATTATACTTATCCAAAATTGGGAATTCTCCAAATGAGCAATTTAAAGATATTTATCTATATTTCAAATTAATGGAGATTTGGAATGCTGTTCCATCAACGGTAAAGGATACACTTTTCAGGAGGACAGAAACTATTTTTAAAAATATTAAAAATGAATCTTTAATTAAGAAAATAAATAAATTAATAAGTGTTGCTGATACAAAAATATCAAGGGTAGAAGTCACCGAAAAAGGTAATGAGGGTTTCTCTGCTCTTCCTAAGGAAATCAGAGCATCTATGATAAATAAGTACAAATTTGAAACATTTGGTATACATCCAGTATTTGAAAATAATAATCAAATTGGAGAAGAAAGGTTCTCATTTAATACTCAGGAATCTCAAGGTACAAGGATGATGTTTGCAATTGGAGGCTTAATGCTTGAAGTATTCGAACGATCTACTCCATCAGTTATTTTTCTAGACGAATTTGATAACAGCCTTCATCCGGATTTAGCAAAATTTCTTATTGAATTGTTTCACAATCCAAAAGTGAATAAAAACAATTCACAACTGGTTTTTGCAACTCACGAGACAACTTTGCTTGACAAGAATATTTTTCGAAAGGATCAAATTTGGTTTGGTGAAAAAAATAAATTTGGAGAAACAGAATTCTTTTCTATCAAGGATTTTAAGGACCTAAACAATGTTCGTTCAGATATACCATTTGATAAGTGGTACCGAACTGGGAAATTTGGGGCAGTTCCTAATATTAGAAAATTTGAATTTATTGCAGAGTATGAACAAGATTAGAAATACAAAGAAATCTGTTTATATTCTAACAGAAGGAGAGACTGAAGAGGCATACTTTTCAAGAATAGCTGAAATTGTTGGTAGTGACACTGAATGGATATACTCAGTTACGGTTGAGGTAAGAGAAATAATTAGAGGCAGTAAAACTGACCCCGTGCATATGGTTAATGAAGCTAAGAGAAAGAAAAAGGAATATGATGAAGTTTGGGTAGTATTTGATAAAGATAGAGAAAGAGATAATGAAAATAAGCGAGCTTTAGACAATGCTTCTAAATCAAAAGTTAATGTAGCATTCTCTAGCATATCATTTGAGCATTGGTTAATCTTGTATTTTGAAAGGAAAGATTTCGCATTTTTCAGAAGTGATTGTGAAAGTCGAGGTGAAGTATGCAATTGTAACGGATTAATTTGTGCTTCAACATATTTAAAAACTGCAGCTCTTTATCCCACTTTCAAAAAAGGTTATTCCTTAATTTATGATGATATTCAAGCTAAAAACGCTATCGCAATTGAAAATGCAGCTTGGTTAAGGATGCAGAGGAGACCTTATTCGGAAAAGCACATATTAAATCCATACACAGATGTTGATAAACTCCTTTGTGAATTACTAAATCTTAATAGAGTTGAGTATGCTTCAATTAATGAAATTTTTCGTTATGAAAAGATTGATCTGAACTTGACAAATTTTGAAAGGGACGGCAACAATATTTCAATTATGCTTACTTTAACTAATCACGGAGATATAGCATTCCCGATTAATAATAACCTGCCATTTAAATTAGTTGACATACATGGTAATTCCTATGCATTTGATGCAATTCAAGCAACAATTTTAGCACCAAATGAATTCCAAAATATGAAGTTAGATTTTACTATAAATTCCCTCTTGTATTCAGTTCGATTCACTGCCTTGACTGTTGGAAAAACTTTTCTAGTTGATTTACCAATATAGATTGATAGTTATCAGGACAAAAACCTGCTGGTAACTCGGTCGGTTTAATTAATTGCCTTTTNNGTGCCTTGTTTTTTGCTCGTCACCTAGACTATTTTAACGTGACCCAAAGCTTGCAGCCATCACCCGGACTTGGTGCCGTCATGACAATTTATCATGACAAGAAATATTCAGCCATCTACCGGGACTGGCAAAAAACTCGGCACCGCGACGCTGACGGCAACTCATTAAACCGCCG
>PLNF01000113.1 GCA_003141715.1 Bacteroidales bacterium
TCAACAGAAGATAGATCAGGCATATGTCGAACTGGCAAAAGAACTTGACCGTATGATTGAGCGGTGGGGTATGACAAATTCAGAAAAACTTGGAATATTATCACGTATAAAGGGTACTACCGATTACACAAATTTTAAAGGTTGCGATATTGTAATTGAAGCAATCAAATCATCGACTCGCGAACATAGCCATAATGTACGTGCGGAAATATTGAAAAAAATTGAAAGGCATGTCGACAGAGATACGATTATCGCCACAAACTCCTCAACACAGGTTATTACTGAACTTACTGCCGATCTCACCCATAAAGACCGTTGTGTGAGTTTTCATTTTCTTACTCCCGAGGCAGATGCAAGGATTGTGGAAATTGTAAAAGGTCTTTATACTTCTCAGGAAGCTTATGAGAATACAATGAAATTTGCCAATCTAATTGGTAAAAAGGTAGTTCCGGTAAAAGAATCTCCCGGTATCATAAGCACACGGCTTATTGTTCCTTTTATAAATGAAGCCTGTGAAATCTTAATGGAAGGTATTGGAACTATGGAGGATATCGATCTGACGATGAAAGTCGGATTTGGTCTTCCTCTGGGGCCTTTTGAAATGGCTGATAAGATCGGTCTGGATAAAATCCTCAGATGGTGTGAAAACCTGTATGATGAATTTGGTGACTTGAAATACAAATCTTCGCCTTTGCTTAAAAAGCTTGTCAGGGCCAACCAGTGGGGAAGACGTACAGGCAGGGGATTTTATGAATATAATAAAGATGGTGTGAAGATTACTAAAAATGCTTTTATTGGAAAGTAAGTACATCATCACTGATACAATTACTTTTATTAAAAAACATTTCTATAATGAAAATATTAGTTCTTAACTGCGGTAGTTCTTCAATTAAATATCAGCTTTTCGATATGACCTCAGGTGTGGTTCTCGCAAAGGGGATTGTTGAGAAAATAGGTCTAAAAGGATCGTTCCTGAAAAATGAAAGATTCGATGGCGATAAAGTAAAGCTTGAGGGAGAAATACTGGATCATCAGACCGGCATTGAATATCTGCTCGGTTTAATGATAAGTAAAAAAAGGGGAGTGATAAAAAATCTGAACGAAATAGATGCAATAGGTCACCGTCTTGTACATGGTGGAGAAACTTTCCAGAGAAGTTGTTATCTCGATGATGTTACCATAAAAGGAGTTGAAGATTGCTCAGACCTTGCTCCGCTACATAATCCTGCTAATCTTAAAGGAATTTATGCAATGAAAGCAGTGCTTCCCAATGTACCGCAGGTTGGCGTTTTTGATACTTCATTCCATCAGACAATGCCTGATTATTCCTTTATGTATGCCCTGCCTTATTCACTCTATAAAAAATATGGGATCAGGCGTTATGGCTTCCATGGAACAAGTCACAGTTATGTATCTAAAAGAGCATGTGAAATCCTGAACCTCGATTATAACGCACAAAAAATCATTACATGTCATCTCGGCAATGGTGCCTCCATCACAGCCATAAAAGATGGCAAATCACTTGATACTTCAATGGGACTTACACCTGTCGAGGGCCTTATCATGGGTACCAGATCGGGGGATGTCGATGCCGGAGCACTTACTTTAATTATGGAAAAGGAAGAAATAGACTATTCTTCCCTGAATACACTCCTGAATAAACACAGTGGCATTTTGGGTATCTCAGGTATCTCTTCTGATATGAGAGAGGTTGAATCGGCTGCTGAAGAGGGTGATGAGCGTGCAATACTGGCACTTAAAATGTATGAATACCGTGTCAAAAAGTATATCGGAGCTTATGCCGCTGCAATGGGAGGTGTCGATCTGCTGATTTTTACAGGTGGAATCGGGGAGAATGCGTCAGATGCCAGAGAAAATATTTGCAGAGACCTCGAGTACATGGGCCTGGTATTTGATAAGCAAATAAATATTGGCGTTCGTAGCAAAGAATTGGTCATCAGTAAGAAAGAGTCCAGGGTAATTGTTATGATTGTCCCGACAAATGAAGAATTTGTCATAGCATCGGAAACCCGCGATATTGTTGAGCATCTCAAAGTATAGATAATAACATAAAACCCTGATTCAATGGTGTTAAAGAACATGAATGACCTGAAACGTCTCGTAGACGGAGGATCCAGGAAGAAGCTCGTTCTGGCTGCAGCAAATGATCAACACTCATTGGGTGCAGTTATCAGAGCCTGGAAAGACAATATTATTGATCCAATCCTCGTAGGGGATGAAGAGGAAATTCATACTATTTGTTCATCGAATAATTATGATATCACAGGCATCAGGATAATTAATGAACCTGATGCTGAGAAGTCTGTTGAAACTGCTGTAAAGATGGTTAGCTCCAGGCAAGCCGACATACTGATGAAGGGAAAGATAGGTTCTGCCACATTGCTTAGATGCGTTCTTAATAAGGAGTGGGGACTAAGAACAGGTAACTTATTGTCGCATTTTGCACTGTTTGAAGTTGAGACCTATCGAAAAGTAATTGCAGTGACTGATGTGGCTATGAATATTGCACCGACACTTCATGACAAAATAGCTATTGTCAATAATTCTGTTGCATGTCTTAACAGGCTTGGATATAAAATGCCAAAGGTTGCGGTTCTTGGTGCTGTAGAAATGGTCAATGAGAATATGCAGGCTACTCTCGATGCAGCCCTTCTCTCAAAAATGAATCAACGCGACCAGATAATAAATTGTATTATTGATGGCCCTCTTGCATTCGATAATGCTGTAAGTCTTGAAAGTGCACAACTTAAAGGAATTAAAAGCGAGGTAGCCGGCGATACTGATCTTTTACTCATGCCTGATATTGAGGTAGGCAATGTATTATACAAATCGTTGGTTTTCTTTGCTAAAGCTAAAGTGGCTTCAATAATTCTTGGAGCCTTGGTTCCTATTGTACTGACTTCAAGATCAGATTCCGAACAGGCAAAATTCGACAGCATACTTTTAGCTGCAGCCGCCAGCAGATAGAAAGATTATGATCAGGACCCTTGGACAGATGGAGGAAAAGGTGCTTGCGCTTAAAAAGAAGCACCGTATTGCTGTTGCCTGGGCACAGGATCCCAATACTATCGGCGCGATCCATAAAGCGGTAAAAAGGGGCTTTATTGAAGCTATACTTATCGGAAAGCTTTCCGAAATCAGAAAAACATGCAAAGCTGAAGGGATTGATGACAAGATCTTCACCCTGGTTGAATCGGACAATGAAATCCAGGCATCTTCTGAAGCAGTAAGGTTAGCAAAAGCCGGTGACGCTGATATAGTAATGAAAGGGCTTGTCGGAACAGATAAATTTCTCAAAGCCATAATGGATAAAGAAAAGGGATTGATGATTCCGAATGCTGTCATAAGCTATGTATGCGCCCTGGAAATACCTGCATATCATAAACTTCTGTTCATTACTGATCCTGCAGTAATACCCTTTCCTGACCTTGATCAGAAAGTTGCAATGGCCCGATATGCAATAGAAATGGCACAGAAGTTTGGTGTTAAGAAGCCAAAAATTGCCCTTATAGGTGCCTCTGAAAAGATGAGCCGCCATTTTGAGAACTCTGTCGATTACTCAATAATGTGCAAAATGGCTGACCGTAACCAGATAAAGAATTGTGTCATGGATGGCCCTCTTGACATTTTCCTTGCATGTGATAAAAAAAGCATTGAGATTAAAGGAGTTGAAACTCCGGTTAATGGCGATGCAGATATCCTCCTCTTTCCATCACTGGAATCAAGTAATCCATTCTACAAAGGACTTATGCTCTTTGCCAATGGTGAACTGGCCGGACTGATCAGGGGAACGGAAAAACCTGTAATTGTGATGTCGAGAAGTGAAAGCGAAATGTCCAAGTATTTCTGCATTGCATTGTCATGCCTGATGGCATAATGTAAGAAAAATACAACCTGAAACCGATCTGATATATGATAAACCGACTAATTCTGGCAATCAATCCGGGATCTACATCAACTAAATTTTCTCTTTTTGAAGAAGAAAAATTAGTTTTTGAAAAGACACTAAGGCATTCTTCCGAAGAATTAAAGAATTTTGAAAGAATTTCTGATCAGTTTCATTTCAGAAAAGATCTGATAATGAATGAATTATCGGAACGAAAGATAGATCTTGCAAGAATTGCTGCTGTAGTTGGTCGCGGTGGCCTGGTAAAACCGATTGAATCAGGTATTTATAAAGTCAACCAAAAAATGAAGGATGATCTGACAGCCGGGTTTTCAGGTCAGCATGCGAGTAACTTAGGCGGACTTATTGCGGATGATATTGCATCTTCTTTATGTTGTGCTTCGGCATATATTGTCGATCCTGTAGTAGTAGATGAACTTCAGTCAATTGCCAGAATATCCGGCCACCCTGAAATTGAAAGAAAATCTATATTTCATGCCCTGAATCAGAAAGCAGTTGCCCGCATTTATGCGGCTTCAATAAGCAAAAAGTACGAAGATCTAAATCTGATCATTGCCCATATGGGTGGTGGTGTGAGTGTAGGCGCGCATAAAAACGGGAAGGTAATTGATGTGAATAACGCATTGAATGGCGATGGTCCGTTTTCACCGGAACGCTCGGGAGGATTGCCCTCAGGGCAGTTGGTTGACCTTTGTTTCAGCGGAGGATTTACTCATGATGAGCTTATGGCGATGCTTACAGGAAAAGGAGGAATGGTGGCCTATCTTGGAACCAATAGTTTTATTGAGGTGTGTAAAATGGCAGAAAGAGGTGATAAGAAAGCTCTACTCATCAGAAATGCTTGTTCGTACCAGGTTGGAAAGGAAATCGGAGCAATGGCTGCAGTTTTAAATGGAAAAGTAGACGCAATAATTCTTACGGGCGGAATGGCATATGAGGATTCTAATATCAATGAAATCAGGTCTATGGTCAGTTTTATAGCGGATGTTGTTGTCTATCCCGGGGAGGATGAGTTGAAAGCCCTGGCTTTTAATGGTCTGCTGGCACTGGATGGGAAGATTGAGATCAAAACATATAATTAATTTACCCCCCAATCCCCCAAATGGGTTCATGGATTTCCGACAGCCACCGGTAATATCTTCCCGTTAAAAAACTTATGTCCGTTCAGAGCAAAATCCGAAATAAATTTCGCCATTTGTTTTGCATCAACAGGAGCTTTATAACCAGGAAATGCCTCATCAAGCATCTCGGTTTGCACTGCACCCAGAGCCAGACAGTTTACACTGATCCCATACTCTGCGAATTCATTTGCAAGGCACTCTGTAAGACAGGCTAATGCAGCTTTTGATGCACTATAGTAGGAGAGTCCCTTATACTTTGCACTCCCCTGAAAACCTCCCATACTTGTGATATTAACTATATGAGATCCTGCCGGCATTATTGGTTTCAAAATTCTGATTAGCGAAGCAGGTCCGAAAAAGTTAGTCTCCATCATCAACCTGGCTTCATCATTTGCCATGTCGAGGAAATCTTTTGTAATAAGAAAACCTGCAATATTAACGAGAATGTCAACTCTTCCAAAATGATCGGAAACCATCTCTCTGAACTTTTCGCACTGACTGTCAAAAAGTGACATGTCGAGGGAGAATGATTTGACATTTTTATATCTGGTTGAAAGACAACTTAAAGCCTTTTCATTTCTTCCTGTAACAATAATTTGATTACTAGTATCTTGCGATAGATAGTTTACAACTTCCCTTCCGATGCCCCTAGTTCCTCCGTTAACAACGATATTCATTTTATTCTCTTATAGATGAATTCAATTATGAATGCAAAATTAGAACTAAAGATATTTATTTAATACCTGTTTGAACATAAAAAACGGAGATTTTTCTACTAAGATCCTTTATGTTCAGGTAAAAACTAAAAATATAAAATATTAATTGAAACAGCCGTTTTATATACATATTTAAACTAATAATCTTATATTTGCGATCGATTATATTACAATTAAGCAAAAATATGTTAATATGAAAAAAGTTGAATTAGAAATGATCCTATTTTGAATGTACCTGCAGAATTAATCCAAGGAGAAATGATAAACAACAGAGTATCAATCATAGGATGCGGAAATATTGGTATATCTTTATTACAAGGGTTACTGAAACAGCAGATAATTCCGGCTAAAAATATTACTGCCACCCGAAGAAATATCGAAGAGCTTACCCACCTGAAGGAATCCGGAGTAAGGTTAATGTCTGATAATATAGAAGCCATAAAGGAATCCGATCTTATAATTATTGCGGTAAAACCTTATAATATTGTAGGTGTTCTGCAAGAATTAAAGGATCACCTCAATCCCGGTAAACATCTTCTGATATCTGTCACTGCAGGTGTAACTATTAGTAAGATTCAGGATGTAGTTGGTACAAGAGTTCCCGTATTCAGGGCAATGCCAAATATATCAGCAAGTGTCGGCAAATCGGTTACGTGCATATGTCATAATGGAGCTAAACCCAAAGAGCTTGAATCAGTGAAATTTCTGTTTGATATGATCGGAATCACTATGACGATTGATGAGGATCTGATGGAATCAGCAACTATATTAGGAGCTTGCGGTGTAGCTTATGTTCTAAGGTTTATCAGGGCAATGATTCAGGGAGGAATTCAGATCGGTTTTGATGCAGCTACAGCAAGTGTCATTGTGAATCAAACAGTTAAGGGAGCTGCGGAACTATTAATAGAAAGACATCAACATCCTGAATTTGAGATTGATAAGGTGACCACTCCTAAAGGATGTACAATAGTAGGATTAAATGAAATGGAGCATAATGGTTTTAGTTCCTCCCTCATAAAAGGACTGGTTGCTTCGTTTGAAAAAATTGAAAAATAAAGTTCTGCCTTCCTGTTTTCCGTCTTTCTCTTTATTTTAAAAAAGATTGAATGCATTATATATTATTAGATACATTTTTTCGTTTATTTGTATCGTTCACACTTAAAGTAACAAATTTGTAAAAATGATTCTCAATAATAAAATAGCTGCAATAATCCGTCAATCGCGAACAGTATTATTGATTAATATGCTCGTATTTATATCATTTTCAAATATATCCGGGCAGAATGCCAAGGAAGACCAATTCCCCTTTAATCAGAAGGACCAGAAAGAAACACCCTCCTTTAAAGACAGACTATTCTTTGGAGGAAATCTCGGATTACAGTTCGGGACAGTTACTGATATTCAGGTCTCCCCGATCATTGGATACTGGGTTCTGCCAAGAGTGGCAGTAGCTATTGGCCCTACCTACAGGTACTATAAATACCAGGATAATGGGACAGCTATTTATGGAGCAAAAGGGTATATTCAATTTGCTGTTATACAGGATCTTAGTTCGGTAATTCCAATGGGGGGACATACAGGAATCTTTCTTCATCTTGAAGACGAATTGCTTAGTCTTAATTCATACTATTGGAAATGGCCCAATCCATCTACTTCTGAAAGATTTTACTTGAACACTGTTCTTGCCGGAGGAGGTATCAGTCAACATTTAGGACGGAGATCTTCGCTGAATTTCATGGTTTTATGGCCATTAAATAATCCATATGATATCTACAGCAACCCTGAAATAAGAATCAGTTTTAATTTCTAACTTTTTTACTATTTCACGATTATCAGGATTTTTAATAATTATCCTGAAAATTCTTATTGTCTGATTTGCCGGCCGGCAAATTAAATTATATTTGAATCTTTAAAAATTAAGCTTTGATGAAAATTGACAATAATAAAATGGTCTCTCTGATTTATGAGCTGAGGGAAAATGATTCTAACGGTAGAATTATTGAAGCTCTGGATGAGGCCAGACCTTTAAAATTTATCTATGGAACAGGAAGGCTGCTACCGGTTTTTGAATCAAATATCAGTCTGTTGAAAGAAGGAGATATTTTCAGGTTTACGCTTAATGCTGAAATGGCATATGGCGATAAAAGGGAAGAGATGATAATCAACGTTCCTGTCGCAGTTTTTGAAACCGATGGAAAAATCAATGAAGACATCTGCAGGGTAGGTAACGAGGTTCCGATGACGGATTCAGACGGGAACCCTTTGACAGGAATTATTAATGAAATTACAGACACATATGTCAGAATGGATTTCAATCATCCTATGGCTGGCCTTGATCTGTTTTTTTCAGGTAAAATTGTTGAAGTCCGCGAAGCCACTGAACATGAATTAGCCGTGACAATGAACCCTTGTTCCTGGGGGTGTAGCAGAAAAGAACATTCAGATTGCACAGGTAGTTGCAGTTGATCTGAGTAAGCAGTTATTTCAGCTTGCATAATATAGATATTTAATGCAAAAAGTCTGGAAACTTTTCCCTTATTTGCTTCTGAGTACCATTAGCATTACACTGGTTCTGTTAGTGGTAAAAGTCAATAATATACTTGAGATTCCTTCGACTATACTACTGTTATTTAGAATTATAACTGTTGTCTTCCTGTTTATTCATGCTCTCCGCAAGAGATCGTTGACTACATGGATTCTTGTTTGCATGGTTGCAGGTGCTGAATTCGGCTATGACATTCCGGAAACAGCAAAAAAACTTCAGGTACTGAGTGACATTTTTCTGAGGATGATAAAAACCATTATCGCCCCTCTGCTGTTTTCAACTCTTGTCGTTGGCATTGCAGGACATTCAGATATTAAGCAGATAGGAAGAATGGGATGGAAATCACTCCTGTATTTCGAAATAGTATCCACCCTTGCATTATTTATCGGACTTCTGGCAATAAACATTGGTAAAGCAGGTGTGGGAGTTGTATTACCTCAAAACCCAGAGGTATCGCCAATTGCTGCTATTAAAGCCCAGACTGCAGGCGATTTTATACTTCACATCTTTCCTGAAAATATAGCGAAATCAATTTTCGAAGGCCAGATACTGCAGATTGTAATCTTCAGTATTATTTTCGGGATTGCAGTAGCGATGGTTAAAGAGAAGTACCGGACACCAATGATCCGGTTCAGTGAAAGCCTTGCAGAAGTAATGTTTAAGTTCACTAATATTGTTATGTACTATGCCCCTGTCGCAGTATTTGCAGCTATTGCTTATACAGTGGGACATATGGGACTGGATATTCTTTATAATCTCTTTAAACTACTGGCTACTTTATATGTAGCTTTGATTGTATTCCTTGGTTTTGTCCTGCTTCCGGTCGCATTGATTTTCAGAATACCCGTCGGACCATTTATTAAGGCAGTCTCCAAACCTGCAACAATCGCATTCGCAACCTCAAACTCCGAATCTGCACTGCCATCTGCAATGGAATCAATGGAGAAGTTCGGAATTCCCAGAAAAATTGTTGCATTCGTTATACCAACAGGTTACAGTTTTAATCTCGATGGTACAACATTATATCTATCCCTGGCTTCAATTTTTGTTGCCCAGGCAGCCGGCATTGACCTTCCAATTGTAAAACAGATTGTGATCTGCTTTACGCTGATGCTTACAAGTAAGGGAGTGGCAGGAGTGTCAAGAGCGGCCCTTGTGATTTTGCTCGGAACAGTTGTTAGTTTCGGTCTGCCGGTAGAACCTGTTTTTATAATACTGGGAATCGATGTTTTGATGGATATGGCACGTACATCTGTCAATGTAATCGGTAATTGTCTCGCGACGGCAGTAATTGCACGCTCAGAGAATGAGTTTGATGATGTTGCCGCCAGGAACTTTAAACCGGAATAAACTCAACCGTTAACTGCTAAATATTAATTTAGGTAAATAACTCAATCAGCGGGTTATTTACAATCAGTTCTTTCAGAATCCGGCCAAATTTTATATGTTCTATCTGTCGTATGACTATTTTCACGTTGTTAAAGGTTTAACCTCTACGAGGTAGAAAAAAATCGGGCTATGATTTGTTCTACAATATTATATGCCCTATGGGCAAAATCTAACTCCCTGGCCAGTACCGATTTCTATATTTCGCCGTAGGCGATAAAGTATTGTAGAATTGATATATAGATGAATATCCTTTCCTCGTAGAGGATAAACAGGTTATTCTATAGGTAATAGAAGCTCTTCAGAGTTGCGAATTCTCCTGACAGAGCCCTTTTAAGTTAAAAACTAAACCTCCCCAAAATCGAATATTCAGCTGGAAGTAACAGGAGAGTCAGAGATATTAGATTTTTAAAGTAAACTTTCTGAAAGAGTGATTCTTTAAATTTCTTCTTCACTGTCCAAAATTACAGTGTACATGCGAAAATCACCGGCATTACAATTGTAATCGCTTTGTTTTATCTTATCTAATGACATATGTAATCAATTCTTTGATTAGTACAGATTACAAAGTTAAATAATAAGACATGTTTAGTTAAGTTAAGCATAATAAACAATAAATCAATACTATAACTATGGTCAGTTATAGTAATTAGCAATCCTTTCCATCAATAATTATAACTGCAAGGCCAAATATATTTAGATTTGAGTCTTAAAATGCTGTATACTATGATTATATAGAACTAAACTATCGTATAGCTTCATATAAATACTCTTCTTAAATATCATTATATCAGGTATATGCAAAAATGATACATACAACCTAAGACATGTTGCTTTATTAGAATTACATATGTAATGGAATAAAGTTACAAATGGCAACTATATATTATTTACATTTGTAATACTAATAATATTTAAATGAAAGAGCGTTTACTTGAATTTTTAAAGAATGAGAACAAATCTTCTGCCCAGTTAGCCGAGGAAATTGGCGTTCAGGCTTCAGGTATCTCCCATATAATTTCAGGAAGGAACAATCCGAGTCTTGATTTTGTATTGAAAATGCTTGAGAAATATCAATTTCTCTCAACAGACTGGCTGTTATTTGGTAAAGGATCGATGTATAAAGAGATTAAAATGCAAAATCTGTTTGACTATGATCCGGTGAATAACAGAGAGAACAGTGAGGTCCAGACAAAAAGTGAACAAATCCGACCGGAAATTGAGTTTAAGGATGTTATAAAAAGCAAAACAATGAAGGATTCTATGGCTTTTTCTGAAAAATCAAACTCAGAAGTTATTAAAATTGTCTGGTTCTATGAAAATAACAGCTTCGAGGAATTTTTTCCACATAAATGATGTTTTCAATTTGATTTTGAATGATTTATAATTATCATCTGTTTAAATTTTTTGAAATCAGTCATTAAAATTATCTTTGTCATAAACGCATATTAGATGGCAAAGCGTATTGAAGATCTCAAAATAATTGGAAATAAGCGTCTTAATAATGATTTTTTTATTCTCGAACTATCTGGGAACACTAAAATACCCGACTTTAAACCTGGTCAGTTTGCACAGGTAAGGGTGGATGGTAGTCCGGAAACATTTCTGCGCAGACCCATTTCAATACATGATGTTGATTATGAGAAAAATACTTTTAAACTTCTGATTCAGATTGCAGGAAAAGGAACCAAAACGCTCGCAGAACTTGGAAATGGTGATATTCTGAATCTTATTTATCCTTTAGGAAATTCGTTCTCCTTACCTTCCGAGAACGAGAAGGTACTTCTGGTAGGAGGCGGATGTGGTATAGCGCCACTATTATTCCTAGCAAGGTACTTAAAATCGAATGGTAATGTTCCTGATATCCTTCTTGGATTCAGAAACAGTGAAAGGATTATTGAATTTGAAGAATATCTTAAAATCGGAACTGTATTCATTACAACTGAAGATGGCTCTATGGGAGAAAAGGGATATGTGACCAGCCATTCTGTTTTTTCGACACGACAATATAACAGGATCTGTTGTTGCGGACCGGATACAATGATGAAGGCAATAGCAACTTACTGCAAAAATAGAAATATAGTTTGTGAAGTGTCACTCGAAAACCTCATGGCATGTGGAATAGGAGCCTGTCTGTGTTGTATTATTGATACGGTTAAGGGCAACCTCTGCACTTGTACTGACGGACCGGTTTTCAATGTAAATGATTTAAAATGGTGAATCTTGCTTTTTCAATCGGTGATTTGCATTTCAAGAATCCGGTGTTAACAGCTTCGGGTACATTCGGAAATGGATCTGAGTTTGATGATTTTCTTGATGTTTCAAGGCTGGGAGGGATTGTCCTTAAGGGAACGACACTTGAGCCGAGAGAAGGCAATCTCTATCCCCGAATGGCTGAGACACCATCGGGAATGCTTAACGCGGTTGGTTTGCAGAATAAAGGCATCGATTACTTCGAAAAATTTATCTATCCACGTATTCTGAACTATAACACCAACATTATAGTGAATATAAACGGCAGTTATATTGAAGATTATATTGCTCTTGCTGAAAGAATTAACAGACTTGAAAAGATAAGTGCCATTGAGTTGAATATTTCCTGTCCGAATGTGAAAATGGGAGGAATGGCTTTCGGAACAAATCTCGCTTCGGCACGGGAAGTGACCAGGGAAGTAAGGTCTGTTTACTCTAAAAAGCTAATTGTTAAATTATCTCCGAATGTTACAAATATTGTCGATTTTGCCAGGGTTGTTGAAGAGGAAGGCGCTGATTCCATATCACTGATTAACACATTGCTCGGGATGGCGGTTGATGTGGTAAATATGAAACCTTCTCTGTCGACTGTGACAGGCGGACTTTCAGGTCCGGCTATAAAACCGGTTGCCCTCAGGATGGTCTGGCAGGTGGCTAACGCAGTAAAGATCCCGGTCATCGGAATGGGAGGAATTATGTCAGCCTCCGATGCTTTGGAGTTTCTACTTGCAGGAGCAAGTGCAGTTCAGATTGGAACGGCTTCATTCATTGATCCGCAAGCTTCAGTAAAAATACTTGAAGGTATTGAAAATTATCTTATCAAAAAGGGTTTTTCCGATCTTAAAGAAATAGTTGGTTATATAAATCGGGATAACTGACCTCAGCGAAATCAGAGTAATAATTGTTCAAACATTTTAATGTTGATCATTACAATCTATCTTTTTTCCTTTAAATTTGTAAGAGAATAAAAACATATTGTTTCAATCTATTAATTAACTACTATAGAAATGTCTGAAAATTTACAAATTGATAATCTTGATAAGAAGATTCTCGACATTATCACGAAAAATGCAAGGATTCCGTATTTGGAAGTTGCGAGGGAGTGCGGCGTTTCAGGTGCCGCTATTCATCAGAGGGTTCAGCGTCTGATAAGGATTGGTGTTATAAGAGGATCTGAATTTAAGGTTGATCCCGTTATGGTAGGTTTTAAAACCTGTGCTTATATTGGTATATTTCTCGACCATCCGGGTCATTTCCGGGATGTAATTACAAAATTCCGGGATATTCCCGAAATCATAGAATGTCATTATACCACAGGTAATTATTCACTGTTTATAAAAGTTTATACACATGATAATGAGCATCTTAGAATGATATTGACTGATACAATTCAGAATATAGAGGGTATAGTGCGGACCGAAACTTTAATATCTCTTGAAGAATCAATAAACAGGCAGATACCAGTTCTGTCGAGGTAGAAATATTTAATTATAAATCATTTACACATAGGACGATTTATTTAATCCAGAATAATGGGGCAGTATCCAGGAATTATTGTTTCATTCTTTTGCTTTAAAAAAAAATTTATCATACATTTGCACTCGCAAAAATAGAGGAGGATTCAGTAGCGCAGCTGGTAGAGCATTCCGCTTTGCGGAAGGGTACTGGATTCGATTGCAACTAAATACTGATTCAGTAGCTCAGCTGGTAGAGCACATCCCTTTTAAGGATGGGGTCCTGGGTTCGAGCCCCAGCTGGATCACTAAAACGGCAAAAGGAATTAAAATTAATTCCTTTTTTATGTCTTTTAAAAGGTATGTATACACTGTATATACTTCACAGCAAGAGTCTTGGTCGATATTATATTGATTAAACAAATGATCTCATCAGACGATTAAGTGAACATAATAGAATCAAGGGGAAATTTACGGATGGTCTTTAACTGAGGTTTGCAATCTGAGTTTCAGCCAACTTAATAGTGTTTTATACACGGTCTTTCGACAGTTTACCCACTAAAGGTTTTAAAAGGTAATAACCGACGCAAATAATAAACAAATTGAACTTCTGTAATTCGACGTTTATAGAAGTAAAAAAACCAGTCCTTTAGTTCCGGTGCCTCTTTTGAGGATTGAAACAAGGTTAATAAAAATGAAAATTGAACAACCTATCAGTACAAGAAATAAAGTATATAAAGTGTAGTCGTTTTTTAAAATTAATGAACCAAAAGGAATTGTGGCTAAATAGGTGACCTATCAGAACGGTAGTAAATATTGACAATCTTATAATGTTATTAATAAGAGAATAAAGGGAGTCATATTCTCGCTTATATTTACTGGTCAAAGGTTCAAAAAGTAAAACCCTCTTCTATCTTTCTCTGAGATTAGCCTGGGTTTCGAACCAGATGCAGTCGCTAAGCAATTGTTTCACCAGGGTATTTCGTTTGTTTATCCCGAGGAAGAAGCCATCAAGGTAGGTTATCATATCTTTCTTTGATCTGGCACTCAGATAAGGAAAATCATTGATAACCCTGTAAAATTCATCTTTTTTCTCAATAAACTCGGCCAGCTCGTTTTTGAATGTGGCTTCGCTTCTGCAAACAGCCATATATAGACGCTCACGCACAGTTTTGATTGGAAGGGTTTCATAAGGAACTGCGTAGTCTGTATTAACAAGTCCGGCATAATCAAAATCATATGCCACTATCAGGTTATTATTGGTAGGTGGATTCTGTGCTTGAGTAAGCAGAAGCACATTATGCTTGATAGGAACTGACCAGTCTGTGTTCCCGATCATATAATTGAAAATTGCCATTTTGTCGAGCATTTCTGGTTGAATGATCCTCTGGGATATTGTGGAATAGACAAGCTCTTTTGTTTTGGTCCTTTTTTCCAGCAAGCTAAAGGGCTCGATGGCGAATCCATACTGAGTCAGAGGTTTCTTTCCTTTAACTGAGTTTATATACGTAATTCTAAAAAGTCTTACTCTCAAACTATAGTTAGTGAGTACATTATAAAGCTTGTATACAAGGTATTCCCTCAGGACATAATCCTCATATCCTATCTTGCAGTAAGGGACAATTTTAAGTTTATTGATTCCTGAAAACTCAGCTCCACCTGAATCTTTCATTTTAAAGTTTAGCATCAAAGGAGGAAAATCACAGATTCCTGTACGACGTATATTCCCACGTGCTCTCACTTTAATTTTTTTGGTGACTGAATCTGCTTCATTATTAAAATAAGTAAGAATCGCATCAAAGAAGGTTGTGTCAGATTTTGCATTTTTGTAAGCGTTGAGGTCAAATTTCAATGTAATTTCAAACAGGTCATCAGTGTCAAAGAGAGTCACTTTAAAGTTATGAGTGTCGGTGACGGCGTACTTTGCTTCCACCGTATCAACCTGGCTGAAAATAGGCTGAATGAGAAAGACTGACAGGAAAACCAATACCAGGATTATCTTTTTCATGTTGAGAGGAATTTAATGAACGCAAAGAGAAATCTCAGTCTAATATACGAAAGAGTAATCAAACAAAGAAAAAAATAAACAGCAGATGAAGCGGCCTGAATAAACGATCACAATTCTTATTTTTTATACCGGGCCAGGTAATCTTCAACCTGACTATAAACATCCGCAGCTGTAAAGCCAAATTTTTCATCAAGTACCTTATATTTATTCTTCTTTTGTCTGACTTGCTCTTTTAATTAATTCCAAAAACTCTTTTGCCCACTTTTTATATGTCTTTTATAATGAGACTATCTGATTGTCAAATGAGCCTGAATCACCTTTGAAATAATAAGGATAAAGGTTAAGATTAAGGTTAAATTTTATGTATCTCAACCTCAACCTCAGCCTCAGCCTCAACCTTTTTACAGTCCTGTCATGATATTTTTATTTGTAATGAATTCCATTATTCTGCGTCATGTATTTAAAACAAACAATTAATTTAAATACAAAACAATGAAAAGACTATTGGTATTTATCGTTCTAATGATCACAGCAACACTTGTTTACGGCCAGAAATCTATCGATGACTTATTTGAAAGATATGCCGGTAAAGATGGATTTACGACTGTTACAATAGATGGCAATCTGCTTAAGCTGGCCCGCTGCCTTGGTGACACAGATGATGAGAATTCAATCCCTAGGCATATCACAGAGATTCGTATTCTAGCACAGGAAGATAACAAGATGAAAGTTGATAACTTTTATAACCTTGTCATTAATGATATTGACCTGAAGAATTATGATGAGTTCATGAGGGTAAAAAAATCAGATCAGGATATGAGAATGTTGGTACGAACAGAAGGCAAAACTTTCAAAGAATTTCTGCTTATAGCCGGTGGGGAAAATAATGCACTTATTCAGATAAAGGGAAACATGACCTTTGAAGAGGCAACGAAGTTTTCAAATGATGCAAAGAAGAAACATGGTTCGGAAATGGCAGAAATATATAAGTAATTATTAATGTAGCTATCTTTATAAGCACAGTATTAATTGCTTGTAGCAGGAATGAACAGGGCTGATTTTAATGATCTGGTTCGGCAGCTAAACCGTAATCTATATGGTTATGCCTTCCGCATCCTCCGCAATCAGGAGGAGGCGGAAGATGCCGTTCAGGAGGTTTTCATTAAACTCTGGAACCTGGGGAGAAAACTTGATGAATATAATATTATCGGGGCTTTAGCAACAACGATGATTAAAAATTTTTGCATTGATCAGCTCAGAAAAAGAAAGCACTTTGTTCGGGAGGAAAACGATCGACAGGATTATCAAAACACAGACAATGCATCGCCTTATGAGCTTATGGAAAGCAGAGAATCAGAAGCTATTTTGCATCATATTATTGATCAATTGCCGGACATATATAAGGATGTGATAAGACTCAGGGAGATAGAAGGGCTGTCTTATGAAGAGATAGCTGATAAAACTGAACAGAATATCAATACACTAAGAGTGACTTTGTCACGAGCCAGAAAAATGATAAGAGAAGAATTTAATAAATATCAGTATGAACGAAGAGGAATTAAAGA
>PLNF01000043.1 GCA_003141715.1 Bacteroidales bacterium
ACCAGCCTTTTGTATCGCTTCATCCAAAGTCAGTGCAACTTCACAAATATGACCCTCCATTTTAAGGTAATCATTAATGGAACGGCTTAGCGACCTGTCATCTTCAACAATTAATAGTTTCACATCAGTAGAGTAAACTGCAAAAATACGACAATCTTATAATTTCAGGGAATTTGTTCAAAAAAACATTGCTGAATTTATAACACCTTGTGCGTAAAGTTTTTACAGTCTCTAGAGCTCTTTCTGATAGATCCGATACCTTCTTAACGGCTTAGCATTCAGTTTATTGATAGCGTTATTCATAGGGGCGTTGTCCTCAAGAACATAATTGATCTCCATCAAGGTATCTGAAGTGTAAAGCGACTCACAAAGAGCCCGATACAGGAGACTATCGATACCTTTTCCATGATATTCAGGTACAACACCAAGGGCAAAAAGACGATAATTGCATAATTTTGGCAATCCAAGCATAAGCTTAAGCCATCCGAAAGGAAACAGACGACCGTTCAGACCTTTAAGCAACTGGTTAACATCAGGAAGGGCAATAGCAAAACCAACAGGGTTACCTTCAGCATCTTCGGCAAAGATTACTCCTTTTGCCTGAAGGATTGGTTTCAGGTCACGTGCAACTGCTTCAGCTTCTGCTTTTGTTACCGACGTGTATCCCCAGTTATTGATAAGACTTTTATTTGACAGATCGATAACATTCTGAACATCTTTATCATAGTGCTTCATATCTACATGCCGGATATGTATATGATACCGTTGAGCAACATCATCGGTCATGGTCATAATTCGATCGGGGATACTATAACCCTCTTTTACAGACATATAATATACAAGAAGATCCTTTATTTTATGCAGGTTAAATGACACCATATGCTCTTCATAATAAGGTGGGTTATATGGTGCCATTATCACCGGTGAAGGTACGAATCCCTCAATCACCAGTCCCCACTCCTGCGAAACGAAACTCCATGGACCTCGCATAACCTTCATGCCTTTGTTTCTTAACCATGCAGCAGCACACTCCATAAGCATTTCCGATGCCTTTTTGTCATCGATGCACTCGTAATAGCCAAATAATCCTACTGGTTCTTTCCATGTTTCGAGTGCAAGCGTGTCAATGAATGCGGCGATACGACCAATAACTTCATGGTTATCAATAAGAAGGAACAAGGAATACTTGCAATGATCAAGCGTAGGATTTCGACTGGAGTCAAACTGACCATATTGTTCAACTCGTAACGGGGGTATCCACACGGGATCATTTTTATAAAGCTTATAAGGAAGTTGAATAAATCTTTTAACATCCGATTTAGTGATGACAGGTTGTATTTCCATATGTTTATTTTATGCTTTCTTCAACGCTTCAAGTACCCTTGCCGGTGTCATAGGCATCCTGTATAACCTGGCTCCGGTCGCATCAAATATTGCATTGGCAACCACAGCACCAATACCTATTATAGCAGGTTCACCTCCTCCCTGGGGCGGTTTATCTTTTCTTTCGAGGATAACCGTATCGATTTTGGGGAGCCAAGAGAAGCGTGGAATTGTGTAGGAATCAAAGCCCCTGTTTTGAATATTTCCTCCCTCAAATAAAACCTCTTCGGTAAGTGTATAACCCAGACCCATCATTATACAACCTTCCATCTGGATAGTGGCACCTTCAGGATTGACACACAATCCCATATCCTGGGCGCAGGCAATACGTATTACCTGAACCTTTCCTGTAGTCTTGTCAACCTTCACTTCAGCCATGTGTGCCACCCATGAACCGGCATCTATACCAATGGCAATACCGATACCTCTGCCGCTTGGAGTCTTGCCTGCAACATATCCGAATTTATCGGCAACAGCTTTCAGGCAGGCTCTCAGATTCTCATCCTTCAAATTCTTCAGGCGGAATTCAAGAGGATCCATCCCTGCAGCCGCAGCCATGATGTCTATCTGCACCTCCCTTGCGAAAGTATTCGCATTGTTATTCGGGGCACGCCATGCGCCAGTTCCAAACGGATGAACAGGAGATCCCCCTCTTTTCTGTTCGTAATGTGTTGTTTTAGAATTCGGAACATCATAAAGAGTATCTGAGCCCCTGGCTCCTGAATAATATAAATTATAATCCCAAAACTTAATTAGACCTGATTTGTCAATCCCTGATTTTATTTTGATAACACCGGCCGGATGGAATGTATCATAGAAAAATTCTTCATCACGTGTCCAGATCAGCATAACCGGTTTTCCTGTCAGTTTTGCAAGTTTTGCCGCTTCAATCCCCTGCTGGTATTCACCTTTGCCTCCGAATCCTCCGCCAATAAATGGCGTTATAACCCTAACTTTTTCCTCTGGAAGACCCAATTCCCGCGTTATGCCATCCCTTAAACCGAACGGCGATTGTGTAGAAGCCCAGACTGTCATTTTATCTCCTTCAAGCTGGGCAAGGGCTGTATGTGTTTCGATAGCTGTATGTGCAAGATAAGGATCGTGAAATTCCGATTCAAAAACTTTGTCAGAAGCCTGTCGCCCGGCTTCGATATCTCCGCTTGACCTTAATACATTTATATTTGAATCAGCCTTCAGCATCCATTCAAAGATCGTCCTATCATTAACTGGCATCTCATCAAATGAATATTCAGCTTTGATTTTAACGATTGACTCATCAGCACTTTCGCGATTTTCATTAATTACTGCAATGAGGTCACCATCCCGGACAACTTTTGTACCTGCAATCTTCTCAGCACCTGAATAATCAACGGAAGTCAGCTTAGCTCCGTGTGAGGGCGGCCGCAATATTCTCGCGAAAACCATTCCAGGCAATTTCAGGTCGCCTGCAAATTTTGCTTCACCGGTTACTTTAATGTTCGCATCACTATGATTGTAGGACTTTCCAACATAAGTAAATTTGGTGTAATCTTCCACGGCAGGTTTGACATCGAGAAATTTTTCAATTTTTTTACCCTTTGCAAGCTGACCATAGCTTACCGAACTTTTTGGATTTTTAGCATCGGTGATTATCCCGTCGCGGACTTCCAGTTGTGAGACCGGCACTCCCATCTGTGTTGATGCAAGTTCAAGAAGTACAGCTTTTGCTTCAGCAGCTGCAGCTCTCATATTAGGACCGAAAACTCTTGTACTCATTGATCCCCAGGTCCCCTGGTCGTAAGGACAAAGGTCAGTGTCGCCCATAACCATCTTTACTTTTTCAACCTGTACATTAAGTTCATCGGCCATCATCTGGGGCAAGGATGTGATGATACCCTGACCCATTTCAATCTTGCCGGTGAAACAAGTTACGGTTCCATCTTCAGCTATCCGGAGGAAGGCATTATAATCTTTTGGCAGACTCCTGGCCTGTTCAGCCGGTAATCCTAAAAGATCAATTGCGGCCCATGGCCGGAAAAAGATAAAGATACCCCCTCCAAGTATTTTGAAGAAGTCCCTTCTCTCCATTCCATGAGGTTTGTCTTTCTGCAAATAATCCTGAGTCTTTGTATGTTCTTCTTTCATGATTACTTCCCTCCTTTCATTTCTTTAGAAGCAGTCTGAACAGCTTCGACAATTCTTGTATGTGCTCCGCATCGGCAGAGGTTATTTTCCATCCCATCCTTTATCTCCTGCAGTGAAGGTGAAGGATTTTTTAATAAAAGTCCTGTAGCATTCATAATCATTCCGGGAGTACAATACCCGCATTGCAATGCATCATGTTCGACAAATGCCTTCTGCACAGGATGCAGTTTGCCGTTTGTTGCAAGACCTTCGATGGTAACCACATTTTTGCCGGCTGCTTCGCCTGCAGACAACTGGCAAGACCTGACAGGTTCATTATCTAAAAGAACAGTGCAGGATCCACAAAATCCCATACCGCAACCAAATTTTGTTCCGGTCAACCCGAAATGATTCCTTAACACCCACAACAGAGTCTGAGTGGGATCAATCATTGCTTCGGTTTTCTTCCCGTTTAACTTAAATTTAATTGTCTCTTCCATAGTCATTAAATTTGATTAATTCCTTCCTTATATTCCTCAATGGTATCAAAATCCCTGAGGATTCCTGATTCATTTGCATCAACCTCCAGAACATCATCAGAAAACTTATAAGCCAATGAGTGTAAACCCTTGACGGGACTTAGTTTTTCTATTTCGTCACTGTATTTTACATCGATAAGAAGCGGATGCCCACGTCTATCCTTATAAACAGGAATTACTATACCTTTCCCCGATGATAAATATGCTTCAATTACTGTATTAATTGCATTTGAAGTGATCATTGGCTGATCACCCTGAAAAACCAGAACTGCTTTATAATCTGAAGGCAGATTTCTGAATCCGCATTGAACAGATGACAACATTCCTTCCTTATAATTATCATTATAACAATACCTTACAGGCAATTTCCCGATCTGTTCAGCTAATGCCTCCCGGTAAGCCCCAAGCACAACCATTATTTTATCGACTTTTGATTCAGAAACATTGCCAATAACATTTTCTATCATCGTTCTGCCCTTAAAAGTCAGTAACATTTTTGGAAATCCCATCCTCTTGGACTCACCGGCTGCAAGTATGATAGCCCATATTTCACCCATAAGACTGCTTACTTCTTACTTCTTACTACTTACTGTTTCGCACTAACACAAGCTGAGCTGCAATGCTTATGGCAATCTCTTCAACAGTCCTCGATTTGATATCAAGGCCTATCGGAGTATGAACGGCTTCCCATTGTTTGACTGTTGCCCATCCGTTCTCAATAAAATCAGACCGCATTGCTTCAATCTTCTTCTTGCTCCCGATCATGCCGGTATAAGCTAATTCAGATCCAATACACGGTTTAAGAGCGGCAGCATCATCTTTATGACCACGTGTTACGATCACAACATAAGTATCACTACTTTTATTCAGATCCTTCAATGTCTCCCCTATATCTTTAACTATAATATGGCTGGCTTCAGGAATATTCTCAGAATTTGCATACTCAGCACGATCATCGATTATCGTGACTTCAAAATCAAGCATATCTGCAAGATGTGCCAATGCTTTACCAATATGACCTGCTCCAACAATTACCAGGTGTTCAGGAGGGAACACGGCTTCAAGAAAAAACAGAGAGGAAGGCTCTTCATCAGGTATTTTAAGCTCCATTTCCCTGTAATCTGATGGATTGCCTTCAGAGAGCATATTATTTACTACCGGTTCAATTTTCTCTAGAAATGCTTCTGGTATAGCAGGTTTAAAAGTAGCGCTTATCCAATAACGATTAATAAGAACTGTTTCTTCTAAGAACCTTGTAACCATAGTTATCAGAATACCAGGAACCCGGTTTTCAAGTGATTTTTTAAGCTGCTCAAAGACAGATAAATGACTTTTCAGATTAGCATCTATAAGAACACTGATCTGTCCACCGCAGATAGCTTCCTCTTTATTTGAGATATCATTTGCCAGGTTAAATTGGAAATGTCCGGATTTTTTTGACAGAAGAGCTTCCCTGGCCAATTTCTCAACTCTTCCTTCCACAACTCCACCTCCAACCGTTCCATAAATAAGGCCTTTCTTGCTAAATAAAGCTGAACTCCCGGGTTTCTGCGGAGTAGAACCATGTGTCCTGGTAACTGTAGCAAGAACCAGATGGGATTTATCGGATTGATGATCAAGAAGCTGCAGATAGATGTTTTTCATATTCCTGATTTACCCAAAATATAAATATTTATATTGTAGAGATGCCCAAATTGGGCGTCTCTACAGGGCGTCAATAAAATTCCGCAACAACAAATTTATTCAAATTGATTTAATATTCATAATTTTATGGAATATTCAATATAATATACATATGATATAAAGGGGGGGGTGAAAAAGGAATTAATTTTCTAGTTTTCCCTTTATGTGACTTTTTAAACTGCCCCATAATAAACATAAAACCATTAAATTATGAAGCCAAGTTTTACCAGATTTTTGTTGCTTTTCATCTCTTTATTTCTGTGCATGATCACTTGCAAGACACCTGTTAATAATAAGGTTGAAAAAAAGACCTATAATAGCTGGATTGAAGAATTAACAATCGGACAACTGCAGCAAGGGTACAAAGAGGGAAAATATACCATTAAAGATGTGGTTAAAGTCTACCTGGACCGGATCATCGAAATCGATAAAAATGGTCCTCGGCTGAATTCAATTATTGAGATTAATCCTGACGCTCTCAATATTGCTGAAGAGCTTGACAAGGAAGCTGCAGCAGGCAAGCCAAAAGGACCTTTATACGGAATCCCGGTAATTCTTAAAGATAATATTGATACTCACGACAGGATGCCTACAACGGCAGGGGCAACTGTATTAAGAAATTCTTTCCCAGATACTGATAGTTATGTTGCCAGGAAGTTAAGAGAGGCCGGGGCAATAATTATTGCTAAATCGAACCTCAGCGAATGGGCAAATTTCCGGGCTAAGATGTCATCGAGCGGATGGAGTGGCGTTGGCGGACAGACCAGGAATCCTTACATACTCGATCGTAACCCGTGCGGCTCCAGCTCAGGTTCAGGAGTAGCAGTGTCTGCCAATCTCTGCATGGTTGCAATAGGGACAGAAACAAACGGATCAATAGTGTGTCCTTCAAATAACAATGGAATTGTTGGTATTAAACCCACAGTCGGCCTTATTAGTCGGTCAGGTATTGTTCCCATCTCATTCACACAAGATACCCCTGGTCCAATGGGACGAACAGTAGAAGATGTCGCTTTAACTTTAGGTGCTTTAACAGGCATCGATTCATCAGATTCCAAAACATTCGCTTCACAGGGAAAATATTTTACCGATTACACAAAGTTTCTGAAAAAAGATGGTCTGCATGGTAAAAGGATTGGTCTGTTAAAAAAAGCAATGGGTTTTTCTGACAAAGTCGATACTCTGATGAATAAGGCAGTCGTAGATCTTAAAGCAAATGGTGCAGAAGTAGTTGAGATTGAGCTTCCAAAAGGATTTAATTATGAAGATGCGTCATTCCAGGTGCTGCTGTACGAGTTTAAGGATGGACTTAATAAATACTTCGCCGGACACGGTAGTGATTCACCTGTTAAAAATATCAAAGAGTTAATTAAGTTCAATAAATCAGATAGTGTAGAGCTTAGATATTTCGATCAGAATATTTTTGAACAGGCTGAGCAGAAAGGAGATCTGAATTCAATAGAGTATAAAAAGGCACTGGCTGCTATGACAAAAGCAACAAGGGAGGATGGAATAGACAAAGTAATGAATACTTACAGACTCGATGCAATTATGGCACCGACCGGATCACCAGCATGGAAAACTGATCTGATTCTGGGTGATCATTTTGTTGGTGGTAGTTCATCACTGGCAGCAATATCAGGGTATCCTGCAATAACTGTTCCAATGGGATTTATTGATGGTTTACCAGTTGGAGTAACATTTTTTGGCAGCGCGTGGAATGAACCCATCCTGCTCGAAATAGCATACAGTTATGAGCAGGGAACAAAACACAGAAAAGCACCAAAGTATAGTATTTCAGATTGATTTACAATACATTATGAAATAAAGGTTGCCTCACAATGCATTAAAGAGTCAACCTCTATTTTTTTTCTTCGTCTTTGTGTTCAGAGCTTACCTTATCGCTCTCATCATCCAAACGGGAAGCTTTTTTGAATTCTTTCATACCCTGCCCTATACCCTTCATCAGTTCAGGAATCTTCCTGCCACCAAAAAGAAGTACTACAACAACCAGAATCAATAAAATCTCAGTAGCTCCTAAATTTCCCATCTTTCTTATCTTTTAAATTAATGGCTAAAGATATTAATAGAATTAATTAATACCAAAGGAAAAGAATAATCAAAAGTTAAAAATTTAAAATAAGCTGGTCTTTTGTCCCTCTGTTCGATTTTCCAAATTATTAGTTTAAGTGGGATAGACCAATTCACCTTTCAAAAAAGTCTTAATAACTTTTAGTTCATTTCCCAATCTTTCAAACAGGATAATATCAGCTCTTTTCCCGGGAGCCAGTTTACCTCTGTCGTTTAAACCATATATCCTTGCAACATTCCCGGAGCCATACCGGCCAGGTAAACTACATCCGAAGTAAGAATCATATTATCCGGACCTTTAACTTTATAAAACACGCTGATTTCCTCCTGCGACAGATGTAGTCCGCCAGCAATAATGGATGGCATCAATCGGTCATTGGCAAGCTGTGACCAGATTGGATTTTTATAGCGGTGTATAAAATTAAGACAATTAATCAAAGTAAAATTACGAATTCTATCTCAGAACAATTTTATTCCAGCTGATTCATTATTCATCATTCGTAATTCCTAATTTCTTTTTACCTTGTGGCAAAACTTTAAAATCCTCAATGTTCAGACTCTCTCTTTTACTCAGCACTGCTATTATCCTGTGCTTTAATACAATACTTTTTGGTCAGTCAAAAGGAATTAACCGTGAGAAATATCAGATAAATACTAAAGAGACAACTAATTCTATCACTGTAGACGGAATCCTGGATGAACCTGCATGGTTAACCGCAGATAAGGCAACTCATTTCCAAAGAGTTCTGCCTACTGATACAGGATTTGCCATTGCACAGACGGACGTGAGAGTCATATACGACGAATCGAATCTTTACGTTGGTATAGTCTGTTACGATCCAACACCCGGTAAGCGTCCGGTGGAGTCATTGCGGCGCGATTTCAACTTTCTGAAGAACGATAATTTCATAGTATTTCTTGATACATACAATGACCAGACTAATGGCTTTGCCTTTGGAGTTTCTGCTGCAGGGGCACAATGGGATGGAATACAGGCTAATGGAGGTACAGTGAATCTGAACTGGGATATAAAATGGAGATCTGCTGTAAAAAATTATAAAGACCGCTGGGTGGCTGAATTTGCTATTCCATTCCGCAGCATACGATATAATGGGGGAGATAAAGAATGGGGAATAAACTTCAGCAGGCTGGATCTTAAAACCAATGAAAAATCAAGCTGGGCACCGATGCCAAGGCAGTTTGCAACAGCAGCTCTTGCCTTTACCGGTTCACTCGTATGGGATAAACCTCTTCCCCCTTCGGGTCTGAGATTCTCCTTAATACCTTATATATCAGCGAAAACCACTCAAGATAAGGAGGCTGGCGAAGGGTTCAAACCTGTTGCCAATGCAGGTATTGATGCAAAGGTTATACTATCTACTTCAATGAACCTTGATCTGACTGTCAATCCTGACTATTCCCAGGTCGAAGTTGACAATCAGGTGACAAACCTTGATCGTTTTGAACTATTCTTCCCTGAGAAGAGACAATTTTACCTTGAAAACAGTGATCTCTTTGCACAACTGGGTAATGATAACCTGAGGCCTTTTTTCTCACGTCGCATAGGACTCGAGAGTCAGGTTCTGGCAGGAGCAAGACTAAGCGGTAAAATTGGAAATAACTGGAGGATTGGACTTATGGATATTCAAACCGGTCAAAATGATACTGTAGAGGCCGAAAATTTTACTGTTGCAGTTCTTCAGCGTCAGGTATTCAGCCATTCTAATATAACAGCGTTTTTTGTCAACAAGCAGGTGATGAATCTGAATAATGACACATCATCCACAAGAAACAGATTCAACCGTGTTGCAGGACTTGAATATAACCTTGCAAGCGCTGATAACCACTGGCTTGGGAAAGCATTTTACCATCAGTCTTTTTACCCCGGAGCATCAGGCAATGCTGCAGCAATCTCTGCCAATATTGCGTATACTACTCAATATTTAGCAGCAACTTTGAACCAATCGTGGGTAGGAGCTGATTATCTTGCAGAAGTGGGATATATAAGAAGAAAAGGATACTATGAAATAAACCCGACTTTTCAGTACAAGTTCTTTCCGGCCTCCAGCAGGATTGCTGACCATGGGCCGGCTTTTAAAATGGACATGTATTATGATCCTTCACTGAAACTGACTGACAGGATAACCCAGCTTCTTTACCAGGTTGAATGGATGAATAAAAGTATATTAGTGGTTGATGGGATGGAGACATTTATTAAACTTCAGACCCCTTTTGATCCAACCAATACAGGCGGTGTTCCTCTTCCTGCAAATGATGAATTTAACTGGAAAGAAATGGGTATTTCTTTCACTTCAGATATCCGCAAACCATTCAATTGGCTGGTCAGCAGCAGGTACGGTGGATATTATGATGGTACAAAGTGGATGATTGACGGAGAAATGTACTATAGGGTTCAACCCTATGGAAGTCTTGCAATTATTACGACGTACAACAATATCTCAATGCCTTCACCATATAAAAGTGCTCAATTTATACTTATCGGACCCAGACTTGATCTTACTTTTACAGACAAGCTCTTCTTAACAAGTTTTGTACAATATAATAATCAGATCGACAATATTAATTTAAACCTCCGGTTCCAGTGGCGTTTTGCACCCGTATCAGACCTGTTTATTGTCTATACTGAGAACTCTTTCCCAGGCAATCATAAAATTAAAAACCGGGGACTTGTGTTGAAATTATCATACTGGTTTAATTGACTTTAAATATCATTTAATCAGAAAGTCGAGTAGCGGTTCATTACCCAGGTATGCTACCAGATTATCATTCCTGTTAAGTTGTCCTACTCCGGGTGGGGTGCCGGTGAATATCAAATCACCGGTTTTGAGGGTAAAAAATTTTGAGACATATTCAACTATCTCATTAAAACCGAATATCATGTCGGAGGTATTGCTCTTCTGCACCACTTTATTGTTGATCTCAAGCCTGAAATCCAAATCTGACATATTCTTTAGTCCCGTTACAGGAATAAAGCGGCCAAGAGGTGCAGCACCATCAAAACATTTTGATAGTTCCCATGGCAACCCGGCTGCTGCCAGACGGCTCTGAAGATCGCGGGCGGTAATATCAATACCTAAAGTAATTTCATCGAAGTATCTCGGAGCAAATTTTGCAGAAATACCCTTTCCAAGTTTGCTGATCTTTATTACAACCTCAACTTCATAATGGATATTAGCCGAAAAATCAGGAAGGAAAAAAGGCTTATTATTTTTCAGGATTGAAGAATCGGGTTTTAGAAACACCACTGGTTCATCCGGGACAGGCCATGCCATCTCCATGGCATGTTTTCTGTAGTTGAGCCCGATACAGATGATCTTCATTTTATCCCTGTGTTTTTCCGAAAGATCTTAATTTTATCTCTGTAAGCACTTTTTTTGTGTACAAAGGAAATTCACCGTTCATCATCCAGGAATAATATGCCGGTTCCTCATTAAAAACAACTTCAACAGGTTTTCCTTTATGCTTGCCAAAATTAAAAACTTCAACACCCTTCTCATCAAGAATTATTCTTCCGGCGAAATCAACATTATTGTTAAAAGAACTGAAATCTGCAAGCTTCTCGATATCGTTTTCAAGATCTTTATATCTGTCAAGTTGGGATTTAAGTATCTCAAAAGTAGCTGCTGTATCGGCTTTTGAACTATGAGCGTCTTCCAGCTCTTTTTTGCAGTAGAACTGGTACGCAGCATATAATGTACGCTGTTCCTTTTTATGGAAGATTACCTGAACATCAACATACCTTCTTTTTATGAAACTGAAATCGATATTCACCCTCAGAAATTCTTCTGCAAGAACAGGTATATCAAATTTTATGGCATTGTACCCGGCCAGATCGCACCCTTCAAGAAATGTGGCAAGATTTTTCGCAACTTCTTTGAAGGTTGGCGACTTCACCACATCTTCATCTTTGATCCCGTGTATAGCTGTACTTTTGGGAGGAATAGCCATTTCGGGGTTTACCCTTGTGGTCATCCACTCCTCTTTCCCATTGGGACTTATTTTTAAGACTGATAGTTCTACGATTCGATCTGTTGATATGTTAATTCCTGTCGTTTCAAGATCAATAAAAGCAATAGGACGTTTAAGATTCAGATTCAAAGGTCAGGCATTTATCATCATTGGCATAAGAAGCATCAACAGATCTTCCGATTCATTATCTGAAATCACCGGAAGGAAGAGTCCGGCTCTTGTGGGATCGGCTAATTCGATCATAACATCCTGTGAACCAATGTTTGACAGAATCTCCAGAAGGAAAACTGATTTGAAACCGATCTCAATCTCATCTCCTTCATACTGGCATTTGATTCTTTCATATGCGGAGATTGAAAAATCTATATCCTGAGCAGAAACCATAACCTGGTTACCTTTAAGCTGAAGTTTCACCAGATTGCTTGCCTGATTTGAGAAGACTGATACTCTCTTGAGAGTATTAAAGAATTCTACTCTGTCAATTGTTATCTTACGTGGATTATTTTTTGGAATAACAGAATTGTAATTCGGATAATTGCCTTCAACCAACCGGCAGACGACCTTATAATTGCTCAGGATAAAAAATGCATTTTTATCATCAAATTCAACGTTAACAGGACCCTCCTCTTTCGGTAAAATATTTTTTAGCAGAGAAGCCGGTTTCTTTGGCAGAATAAATGATGCATTATCATCTGCATGTGCATCAGTTCTCTGGTACCTTACCAGTTTATGAGCGTCAGATGCCACAAATGTAATCTTGTCGGTCGAGGCCTCTACAAAGATGCCTCCCATCACAGGTCGAAGTTCATCATCAGCAGTAGCAAACAGAGTCTTGCTTATTCCAGCAAGCAAAATATCAGCATTAATTACAAATACGAATTTTTTATCCTTTTTTATTGAAGGTAAGGCAGGAAAGTCAATCCCGTTCTGCCCGACAACATTGAATTTACCATTTTCAGAGCTGATAACAACTGCCATGGTTTCCATATTGATATCAAATGTGAGCGGTTGAACTGAAAACTCTTTTAATGTGTCGAGTAATATTCTTGCCGGAAGAGCAATTGTGCCGTCTCCATCAGTGTTCTCAAGCTTCATCCTTGTTATCAACGTCGATTCAAGGTCCGATGCAGTTATTTCAAGATCGTTCCCTGAAAGATTGAAAAGAAAATTATCAAGTATGGGAAGCGTATTCTTCGAACTGATTACCCTGCTTATTGCCTGCAGATGACCTAGAAGTTCCGAGCTGGA
>PLNF01000112.1 GCA_003141715.1 Bacteroidales bacterium
ACAATGAGGCGGAAGTAACACTTATTTCCGGTAAAGTGGAAGTTGACCTGACTGATGACAAAAAGAACGTTAAGAGTTCTAAACTTAATATGAACCAGCATTTTTCATTTAATAAAGTTAATGGGACTACTTCAATTAGTGATGAAGATACCTATAAATATATATCATGGAAAGATGGAAAACTGGTTTTCCGGAATGAGCCATTAAGCCAGGTTGTAAAAAAAATCAGCCAGATATTCAATATTGATATTGAGATCAGAGGTAAGGAAATCCAGAATTTCTCTTACAGGGCCACTTTCCAGGATGAATCTCTAATAGAAATCCTCAAATTGTTAAAGATTTCTTCACCCATAGATTATATTGAACTGAAACGTGATCCTTTACCTGACGGCTCGTTCCTGCGGAAGAAAATTATTATATTCCCTGCCAGGCAAAAAGAAATCTGACAAAATTGACTTTATTTATGCTATCCTGATTCAAAACCTAAATCTATTGCCTATGTAAATAACCTGGAAATCAAAAGAATATTGGCCTCTAAAATAAGAGGAAAAGTGGTCTAACACTTTTCCTCAATGTCGGAGGGAAATAAATCAATTCCTGATTACTTAAACAAAAATCTTTTTATTAACTCTAACACTTCAAAAGTATGAAAAAAAAACTGGATTACTCTGGTTTATTCAAACCAAAAAGTAATTGGCACAAATTATTCATGATTATGAAAATCTCAGCTTTTCTGTTATTTTGTTGTCTGGTGAATATTTTTGCCGGCCCGACTTACTCTCAGTCTACAAAAATTTCACTCAATCTCAAAGACGCAACAATTGAAGAGGTCCTCAATAAAATTGAGGATGTAAGCGAGTTCTATTTTCTGTTCAATCAAAAATTAATCGATGTAAATCAAAAAGTTAATATTGAAGCAGAAAATGAACCAATAAAGGATATTCTTAATGATCTTTTAAAAAAAGAGGGAGTAAATTTTGTCGTTTATGACAGACAGATAATACTCACTCCAAGTGACGTATCTTCTCTTTCTGCGGCTATTCAACAGCTGAAAATAGCCGGAACGGTTACTGATGAAAATGGGAAACCTATGCCTGGGACAACAGTACAAATTGAAGGTACATCTATTGGTGTCCTTACTGATGCAAATGGGAAATACTCAATCGATATAAAAAATATTAATTCAGTACTCGTATTTTCATTTGTGGGGTATGATATCCAGAAAGTAACTGCAAACGGAAGAACAACCATAGATCTTCAAATGGTTCCTAATTTGAAGCAGTTAGAAGAAGTTGTTGTTGTTGGTTATGGTACACAAAGGAAGAGAGATGTTACAGGAGCAACAAGTTCTATAAAAGCAGATGTAATAGCCAGTCGGCCTATTACAAGAGTTGATCAGGCGCTTCAGGGAACCACCCCGGGTGTTTCCGTTACAAGCAACAGCGGACAACCAGGCAAGGCTGTCAGTGTTCGTATCAGGGGTATAAATTCCATTACAGGTTCCAACGACCCATTATATGTAATCGACGGGTATGTTGGTGGGAACATCGACGCAGTTACTCCCGATGATATTGAGTCAATAGAAGTTTTAAAAGATGCATCCTCAACGGCCATCTATGGTTCCAGAGGTTCAAACGGTGTTGTAATGATAACAACAAAAAGAGGTTCCGAAGGAAAATTAAAGGTTGATTTCAGTGCATGGGGCAGCGCAGCAAGTATGCCTCGCTATTTGAGTTTAATGGATGCTTATGATTTTGCCACGGTAAAAAATGAGATGAAACCGGGTTCTTTTACTGACGCCCAACTTACTTCATTTCAAACAAATCCAGGAACAGATTGGCAGAAGGCAGTTACACGTACCGCGTATGTACAAAATTATCAACTTACATTATCCGGTGGAACTGCTGACGTAAAATACTTAGTATCAGGAGGTTATCTTGATCAACCAGGTATCATGATCAATTCGGATTATAAAAGGGCCGACATGAGAATCAATTTAGATGTTAAAGCCAGCGATAAATTGGATTTCAAGTTTAATGTTATTGGATATCAAGGTACAAGCCATAACAACAATTACTCAGGAGACTTATATGATCCACTTGCACTTGCAGTAACCTGGGACCCCACATCTCCTATAAAGGATGCCAACGGAGTATATATTTATCATTCCGCATTTGGTAATGATCAGATCAACCCGGTAGCGCAAGCCAGGAACCAGGCTTCAGATGGCATTATGAACGATTACACAACAACAGGGATGTTGAATTATAAAATTATCAAGGGTCTGACGTTCACATCCACCGCTTCAATCCAAAGTCAGTTCCAACGTAACCCTTCAGTCTTCAATAAATACACGGCTGCAGGGTTCGGCAATTCAGACAATGCAACTGTAGTTGATAACAGAAATGTGGTATTTCAAAACAGTAATTACTTTACCTATAATAATACTTTTGGCGACCATGCCATTACCTTAACTGCTTTGTATGAACAGCAATCGTATCAGCATACCGGGGTTACGGCAAGATCAAATAATTTATCGTCATATAACAACGGATATTATAATCTGGGCCTTGGTGCTGCTCAGATAACCACTTCAGAATATACGGCTGATCAACTACAGTCTTACATGGGTAGGATAAACTATTCATATAAGGAAAAATACCTACTTACTGCAAGTGTACGCGATGATGGATCATCACATTTAACAACAAAATACAGTGTGTTCCCATCTGTCGCCCTGGGCTGGGTTATCAGTAAAGAAAATTTCCTGAAGGATTCACAGGCGATATCAAATTTAAAAATTCGTGGTAGCTGGGGAAAAACAGGTAACCAGTCAGTAGGTGCTTACTCCACTATCCCGGGTATCGGTGTAAATAGTCCTTATGCATATATTAGTGGCGCTATAGTAAGTACTCCATTGCAGTCAGCTGTTGCACAAAACCTGAAATGGGAAACTACCGCTCAGTATGATGCCGGTTTGGATGCAGCATTTCTTAAAGGACGGTTAACTTTCACCGTTGACTGGTATTCTAAAAAGGTATCAGATCTTTTATATAACGTGAATAATGATGTTTATTACGGTGGTGGTAATCATGCTGCAAATGTTGGTTCCCTTTCAAATAAAGGGCTTGAATTTACCCTTGGCGGTACTCCGGTGTCCGGCGATGTTGTTAGGTGGAACACATATTTAACCTTATCATTTAACACTAATAAAATACTTGATCTGGGAGGAAATGATAATATACAGATCAATGGTATTGGTCAACAGCAGACGGGCCTTTCTCTTTTGAAGGTTGGAGAGCCGCTTGGAGAATTTTACGGATATACATTTATTGGTACATGGAAAACATCTGAAGCAGCACAAGCTGCTGCATATGGTTGTAAACCGGGCGATGCAAAATTCTTAGATATAGACAACAGCGGTAAATATGATGCAGGCGACGTGGGCCCTATAGGCAATGCCTTGCCAAAATATACTTTTGGTTTTACGAATGATATATCTTACTCTAATTTTAGCCTGAGCTTCATGTTCCAGGGTATGCAGGGCAACAAGATATACTCTACGCTATTCCCTTCAATGTACGGTAACTCAGGCGATGCCAGGGATGCAACATCTGTAGATGTATTAAACATGTGGACAGCTGCAAATGAGACAGATTTTCCTGTTGTTAGCAGTGGGAGTAACAGAATAAATAGCAGCCGTTACGTATTTGATGCCAGCTTTGTTAAGCTAAAGAACATTTCGCTTACCTATACTCTGCCTAAGAGAATTATAAAGGGAATAAGCAAGCTCGAGATTTATGTAAGCGGACAAAACGTTTTCTGTATTACCCCATACAAAGGATTTGACCCGGAAACAACCACAGCAGCTGCCACAGGCGCTTCTGCACAGGGTGTTTCAATTCAGGGCCTGGAAACAGGTTCCGTACCAAACCCGAGGTCTTACACGATTGGCATTCGCGCCAGCTTTTAATCAACGCGTTTAAAAGATAAATTATTAAAACAGTAAAAATATGAAGACAAAATATTTTATTTTATTATCCTCTCTGGCTTTGTTGTCTTTCTTCGGGTGCCAAAAACTTACCGAAGATCCGAAAGCCAAAATAACGCCCGTTACATATTTCCAATCACAGAATGATCTTGACGGGGCCGTTGCTGCTATGTATGAGTGTTATGCACACGACTATGGCTATGGTTTTACAAGCCGAATGGATGCTATGTTTGGGGCGGACGATCTTGCTACCCACTATCTGTCTAATAAAAGGCCGCAGCGATTATTTGATCAATTGAACAGTAACCCAACTGAAGATGGCGTTACGGAAGGTTGGTCACCATTTTGGACAGGTATCTACCAGGCAAATAATGTACTTGTCAATTATTCAAAGGTACCTACAACTGATGACCTGAAAAATGCGGCTGCAGCACAAGCCTATTTTTTAAGGGCATGGGCCTATTATATGCTCGTTCGTACTTATGGTCCTATACCTATTTCAATTGGCGCAGCAGATCTCACTAAAAAACTTCCAAGGGCTGCAGTAGCCGATGTATATAATCAAATAGTCAGTGATTTGACTACAGCTATAAATACTTTCCCGTCTGGTTACGCTATTACCCCAGACAAAGCAAACCCGATGTCGGCCCAGGCTCTTTTGGCAGACGTGTATTTAACCATGACCGGGTGGCCAATTAACGACGCAACTAATTATGCAGCTGCAGCCGCAGCCGCTAATGTCGTTATTCAGGCTAATAAATATACCCTGGTTCCTGATTATCTGACGATGTTTTCATTAAATAACCACAGCGAATCAATCTTTGCTCTTCAATTCAATAAGGGCAATGGTACCGCACAGCGTGGTTATGGTCAGTCCTCAATAGTAGATGATGAAGTTGGGATTGATGGTAGCAGTGGATGGGATGATTTTTTCCCAGAAGTAAATTTCTTTAAAGCTGCTCCGAAATGTACAAGGACGGATGAAACTTTTGTTACAACTGTTAAACTCCGGAATGCTGATAAGGTAACTTATAATCTTGTTCCATGGAATTCTTCTTTAACAGATGTTCGCCATCCTGAATATAAAAAGTTCAGATATGGGCTTGGAGTACCCGGGGCTGGTGATGGATGCACTGAAACAGCAACTCAGATCATCACTATGAATGCAAGTACCAACAAAACTAACGATATCATTCGTTACCCGATGGTTCTTCTGGATTATGCCGAAGCATCAGCCATGTCAGGTTCAGGTCCAACAGCTGCAAGTTATAGCGCAATTAACATTGTAAGGGCACGCGCAGGTGAACAGCCTTTAACAGCAGGTCTTTCCGCCACGGCATTCCGCGATTCAGTTGTTTTTGAACGTGCGTATGAATTTTGCGGGGAAAACGGTATGAGGTGGTTTGATATCTGTCGTCTGCAGTTGCTTCCAACGATTGTTGCTGCCAGAAGTACAGATTTCCAAGATCCTCGACCGGTAGAAAATCCGATTCCTACTGCTGTATTGTCTCATCTTGCTGATCGTTATTTGGCTCCAATACCTCAGGCTGACATGTTCTTGAATCCACAATGGACACAGAATGCTGGATATTAATTAACTAACATAAAGTAGTTTAAATTCTTTTAATATAATCTTCATCCTAAATCCGTCCCCTTTATTTAAAGGGGGTGGACGGGATGGAGATTAATTTATATTGTTTATGGGTATTTAGTACACCTGACTACAATAGTTGACTAAAAACCTGGTTATCATTTAGAATAAGTTATAAAATCAAGCCGATTTCCAATATACCCGGCTTAAACCTCTACTTCTATATTTAACTCATGATTAGGTTTGATAATAAACATAATCCCAAAATTGAAAACCGATTGTCTCGAGGCAGAGTTATATTATTTAAAATAACTGGCATTCTCCTTTCTCTCTTTATTTTACTTTTATTGGAACTTTCATTGAGGATCTTTAAATACGGAAGTAATTTAAGCCTCTTTGTTGAATATCCCAATAATAAAGATTATCTGGTACTTAATCCGGATGCTTCCAAAAAATATTTTACAAATAGGGCCTTAGCCACAGAGGGTAATGTTGAATTGTTTAAGAAAAAGAAGGATGAAGGGACCTTACGTATTTTTGTGTTGGGAGAATCAACCACTATCGGATATCCTTATTTTCACAATGGCTCTTTTCACCGATGGTTGCAATACCGTTTAATACATAATTGGCCCGATCGGAATTTTGAAATTATAAATCTCTCTTTAACTGCAGTCAATTCTTATACTGTACTAGGATTCGCTAAGGAATTAATAAATTACAAACCGGATGCTATATTAATCTATGTTGGTCATAATGAGTATTATGGCACTCTGGGAGTGGCTTGCACGGACAAAATCGGGGGAAATCCTTTCTTAGTTAATATGATTCTTAAATTACGCGAGTTAAGATTGACACAATTATTGACCAATCTGTATGAGAAAATTGCAGGCAGACGTATGACCGGTTCTGGAGGAACCCGCATGAAGATGATGGTTGCCGATGAACAAATTCCTTATAATTCAAAATTGTTTAACAGAGGAATAAATCAGTTTAGATATAATGTTGATAAAACATTAAGCCTGTTTAATAAACACAAAATTCCGGTATTTATCAGTAATCTGGTGAGTAACGAAAAGGATTTTAAACCCTTTGTAAACATTGCGATTGACAGTATCCAATTTCCAGGATTTGAGAAGAATTTTAAATCCGGGTTGGAGGCTTTTAAAAACAACGACTTCCTGGAGGCTTCTAAACTTCTTCAGAAATCCAATATAATATTCAACGCAAACGCTCTATCCAACTTTTATCTTGGGAAGATCGCTTATAAACAGGGAGATTTTAAAAAGGCGAAGGAGTATTTTGTCAGGGCTAAAGATCTTGATGGTCTCCGGTTCAGGGCACCTGAACAACTCAATGCAATTATCCTTCAATTATGCAATAAATATCCTAATGTTCATCTGGTAGATACTAAGGCTGCATTTGAGAACTGGTCAAATGATCATATTATTGGAAATGAGCTGATATTGGAACATGTTCATCCTAACTTAACAGGATACGCTTTGATGTCGGATGTTTTTTACGAAACTATGAAAAAGGAAAACCTTTTCTCAGTAAATAAAGAAAAGGAATTGACATTTAAGCTATTGCTACAGGATATGCCTGTTGCCAAAGTTGATTCCCTGGCTGGGATTTATAGAGTATCAAATCTTAAAAAAAGCTGGCCTTTAAGTGAGGTCCTGCGACCGGATACCATAACGATTTCTACAGAGGAAGAAAAACTTGCCTGGGACCTTGCAATAAAAAAGATAAGCTGGAAGGATGCTATTAATAGCCTGTATGATTATGATATAAAAAATCAAAAACTTACAGAGGCCAGAAAGATAATGGAGGCCTTGGTGCTTGAGTATCCTGAAAAAGTCTTGTATGATGAGAAAACGGCTATGCTGAGCTCGAAATCAAAAGATTATGAAAGGGCTATATTTTATTATAAAAGAGCTTTTAATTTGTCGGCTTCATTCGATAATGCAATAAGTCTTTCATTGAATTATCTTAAGCTTGACAGACCGGTTGAAGCCATACCATATATTGAATTTTCCATAAAAAACAATACTTCCGGTTTGAATTTACTTGCACTTAAATCTGCTACTGAAGAAGTTATTCAATTAAAAAACGCTAATTCAAATGACTCAACAAATGTGTCCGTTTTGAACAAAGTTGCCAGGGCATATATTAAAATGGATAACACGGAAGGAGCCTTAATCTACATTAGAAAAACTCTGAGATTGGATAGTAAGAATCCTGAAGCTTTATATATGCTTGCGCATATTAATAATACAAATTAATGAATAAAGCAAAAAAGAATATCGTTGGGATTAGTAAAAAGCAATGTGTGGAGTTTGGACTTGTAACTATTTTAGCAGCAATCTTTCTGGCAATTTATCTCAGGCAAAATCACTTTGTTACAGGTGCATTTTTTTTGACCCTTGTTACTATTATTGTTCCAATTATTTTTTATCCTTTTGCTGCAGTTTGGTTTTGGTTATCAAAGGTTTTAAGCGTGATTGGTTCGCGGGTTTTATTGACCATTGTATTTTTCTTAGTGGTAACTCCGGTAGGTCTGATCCGAAGGTTATTGAAAAGAGATAGTTTGAAAATCGATCAATTTAAAAAAAGCACAAAATCAGTCTTGACAGATCGTGATCATTTATATACTGCCGGGGATTTTACAGATACATTCTGAATGTTTAAATTATTGACTTCATGGAATTTTTAAAAGAACTGCTCCGCTTCCTTAAAACCAGAAAAAAATTCTGGTTACTACCGCTTATTATTATTTTACTGTTGTTAGCCTTGCTTATTGTCATAACAAGCGGAACTGCTTTAGCTCCTTTTATTTACTCTATATTCTGATTAAAATGAGGATGGGGATACTCGGAATTTCAGCATTTTATCACGATAGTGCAGCAGCCATCCTGATTGATGGTGAACTAATAGCAGCCGGTCAGGAAGAAAGATTTTCGCGCATTAAACATGATTCTGGTTTTCCTGCTCATGCAATTAAATATGTTCTGGAAGAAGCCGGAATGGAGTATAACGAACTTACGGCGGTAATTTTTTATGAAAAACCATTGCTGAAATTTGAACGTCTGCTTGAGACTTACCATGGTTTTGCTCCAAAAGGTGTGGTAAGTTTTGTCTCTGCAATTCCTCTGTGGATAAAGGAAAAGCTTTTTATGAAAAAACTTTTGCAGAAACAATTACAGCAATTCGGAACAGCGAAAATTCCGTTATTATTTCCTGAGCATCATTTATCGCATGCTGCCAGTGCCTTTTATCCGTCGCCTTTTGAAGAGGCAGCAATTCTGACTATTGACGGTGTTGGAGAATGGGCTACCCTCACAATCAGTTACGGAAGTTCTGGAGGTATTAGAGTCCTCAAAGAGTTGCATTTTCCTCATTCTTTGGGACTTTTATACAGTGCATTCACTTATTATCTGGGTTTTAAGGTGAATAGCGGAGAATACAAACTCATGGGATTGGCTCCGTATGGCAATCCGAATTCAGTTCAAACTAAATTTTTCAAAGAAAAAATATTAACTGAATTAGTTGATGTGCGGGAAGATGGTTCCATTCTTCTTAATATGAACTATTTTGATTTTGCAACCAGGCTGACCATGACCAACAATAGAAAATGGGAAGCTCTTTTCGGGATACCGCGTAGAAAACCTGAATCAGCCATCAGCCAGGAACATATGGATCTCGCATTAGCCATTCAGGATGTGACCGAATCTATTGTAATTGCATTAGCACGTACTGCTCAAAAAATCACTCATAGCAAGAATCTGGTTTTGGCCGGTGGAGTAGCTTTAAACTGCGTAGCAAACAGCAAAATACTTAATGCTGGCATATTTGACCATATATGGATCCAACCTGCCGCTGGTGATGCCGGAGGAGCAGTAGGTGCAGCGTTTGCAGCTTTCCATATCAGGTTTAAGAAGAAAAGGACAGTCCGTCTTCTCTCCGACTCCATGAATTATAGTTATTTAGGCCCTCAATATTCTGACAAGGATATTTTGAGGGCAATCAATAAATATGAAGCCGGGTACGACTATTTTAAAAATTTCGATGACTTAAGTTTAGTTGTAAGCAAAAAAATGGCTGAAGGGAACGTAATTGGCTGGTTTCAGGATCGGATGGAGTTTGGCCCTCGTGCTTTGGGGAACAGAAGTATCCTCGGGGACCCCAGAAACCCGGAGATACAAAAAGTCCTGAATTTGAAAATAAAATTCCGGGAAGGATTCAGACCGTTTGCTCCCAGTATCCTGATCGAAGATTTATCCAGTTACTATGCAACAAACGTATCATCTCCATACATGCTATTTATAGGATCCCTTAAGGAAGAATTACGAAATCCCGAACCTGAAAATTATGTCGACTTTAATCTTTATGACCGGTTATATCATATTCGTTCTGTTATTCCCGCAGTTACCCATGTAGATTATTCAGCGAGGATACAAACCGTAAGCAAAGAAGCTAATCCAAAATTCTGGCAACTGATTACAGA
>PLNF01000066.1 GCA_003141715.1 Bacteroidales bacterium
TTATAACAAAAATACAAAAAAACTTATTAACAATCTATTAATTATTTATTTTCGGAATTTTAAATTTTCAAAAAACCTGACTATTCTGCCAAGCAACTCAAAATAGAGAGCGACATAAAGAAATATTGAGCTTAATAGTACAAGAGAAATATTGAATACAAATGTATCGGTCTTCATCCCAAAAATATATTTCGCAGGCGCAAAAAAATGTGTCCGGAAACTAAGGAATCCTTTCTTGTATGGATCAAGATATATGGGATCTATATTTTGCACAAGAGAGTTATTATATACAAGGATTTTTTTCCTTTCGTACTGTTTAGTAACTATCTCTTCAAGTTTATAATTATAATAATCATTCTCAAGTTTCTTCAGTTTTAAATCATTCATATTGTAAAAAATATCCTTCCTGTCGGTCACCGTATTTGAAATTCTATTAAATGTCAGATAAGTTCTGTCGAGGTATTTTGTCAGCGAATCTGCTACTCCCGGATTAAATTCATACGGTGTCAGATCCGAAATATAATTGAATGCAGGAACATGATAAACTGCTGTCATTTTAACCAATTCGTTTTTGAGAAGCTCGAGTTTGGTAAAATTACGGGTTGATTTTCTTATAAGAAGGTCTTCGTTGTTGCCGATATTTTTGGGATTACTTCTGAACTCAAAAAGAGTAGTTACAAGAGCATCATGCAATGCTTTAATTCTGTAAGTCTTATTGAACTCAGCTTCGCTTTTTTTCTTTTCCAGGTCGTAAAAAGTCTCACCATCCTTCGTAAATTGCGTCTGGCTGTATTTGTTATCTTTAAACTGAGTGACAATGAGTGCCTCATAGGTCCACCGTGTAGGCATCAATTCAGCAATAATGGGCACCTTCTCAACATTACCTATTTCCCTGTTCAGCTTGTCAAAAGAGAACATAGCTCCGCTTAGCACCATCATTGGTATTATTAAAAGTGGTATAACGATATAGATTGTAATAGCTGAATTAAATGATTCAGATATGTTAAGCCCAAGCATATTGGCACAGAAAGCTGTGGTAAATAATGCGAGCCAGTAATGTAAATACATACCTTTTATACCAAGAATCGGGTTTGCAATCGATACAAAAAGAATTGTTTGTATTGATGAAATCAGGATTAGTATTGCGACTTTTGAAAGGAGATAACTGTTGCGGCTTAAATTAAGAAAATGCTCCCTTTTCAGAATTTTTCTGTCCCTGAAAATCTCTTCAGCACTAATTGTCAGACCCAGAAAAAGGGCAACGATAAGACTCATGAAAATGTAAATCGGGATATTTTCATTTTCCGAAAAAATGTAAATACTGGAATCCGGATCAGGGATATACCTGATAATAAAGGAAAGTACAAATCCCAGGATCGGAGCTTCAAGCAGAGTGAGCAAGACATATTGATTATTAGATATTTTGCTCTTAAGATCCCTGGCAAAATAAATCTGAAATTGTTTTAATCGGCCTGGCCTCTGGAGATTTTTATGCGGAGGCTCCTTAATTTCAGGCACTTGTATAAAAGGATGTCTGGAATTAAATGTAGTTGCCCATTCATTTGGCCTGACTTTTCGTTTTTCAGTATATTTCCCGAACTCATCTACAACTTGTGTCTCAATGATATTAAAGATGGTTTCAGGATTCACATTCCCGCATGATGGGCACTCTCCCTGGTTTGAGTTGATCTGGGCATCGAGGGTTTTAAAGTAAATCACAGAATCAACCGGATTACCGAAATATGCCATGCAACCTTCCTGATCGAGGATAACCACCTTATCAAACATCTTGAATATCTCTGAAGAGGGCTGATGTATGACAGTAAATATCAGTTTCCCTTTGAGAGTAAGGTCTCGTAAAAGGTCCATCAGGTTTTCAGAATCTCTTGAAGACAATCCGGATGTTGGCTCATCAAGAAATAAAACCAAAGGTTCCCTGATAAGTTCCAGTGCTATATTCAACCTTTTTCGCTGCCCACCGCTGATTACTTTATTAAGGGGAGAACCTACTCTCAATTCTCTCTTTTCAAGTAAACCCAGATTTGACAAAGTGTGATCAACAAGTGCACTTATTTCCTCCTTTGTTTTATCCCTGAAGCACTGGCAAGCTGCAAAAAAAAGATTCTCAAATACTGTCAGATCCTCAATAAGCAAATCATCCTGAGGTACATATCCAAAAACACCTTCGAGCTTAATATTATCCTTTGCTACATCTAATCCGTTAATTTTAACACTGCCCGAGGATGGCTTCTGGATGCCGCTCATCAGGTTCATTAATGTTGTTTTTCCTGATCCGCTGGCTCCCATTATTCCGATAAGTTTACCCTCCTCAACTGAAAAGCTGACATTATCTACAGCAGCATGACCCTCCCGGAAACGATAGGAGAGGTTTTCAACTGTGAATGAAATTTTATGGATAATTATATCTGAAAGAAAACTTGAACTTATATCACTGTAGTAGATGGAATGTCCTTGTTGTGATTTTATTGATCCTCCTTTGGCAAATGTATAGACCTGGCCTGATCTAATAGGAAGACCATTAAGATATAACTGCTCATTTGATATATACCTGATAAAATAAAGGTCAACACTCGCTACTCTTAAAATGATTATTCTTGTGTTTTGGTAACCGGTTAGCATTCTTTTGCACAAATCACACTCATCATCTCCCGGTGTGAGAACCAGTATTGCAGAATTATTCAGATCTTCGGGACTATCATTTTTCACGAATTGCTCAATGGTGTCAAATTCTACGGCAGATATTTTGAATACTTCAGCGACTGTATTTATAATATTCATCCTCTGAAGAGTAAACTGGCGGTCGATATTTACGAGTTCATAAAGCCGCATCAGAACAACTACTTTTTGTTCCTGGTTAAGAGTACGGTTGATCTTTTTACATATTCCAAGAATCTTTACAGAATCTTTTACTGAGGGAGCAAATGGTTCATTCAACATTGACCTTTGCATAACCGGGCCTGCGTGCTCATCAAAAAGGGCAAGATATTCCTGAACGGTTTCCTTTGTAAGTTGTTTATTCAGAAAGCCGGAAACATACTCACGTTCATTTATAAGTATTCCCCTGTCCTGCTTTACTATCAGGGCAAATAATTCCATTAATGCCTTTAGAATCTCCTCACTCATAAATCAGCCGCGAAATTCAGCGTTTCCAGGTACCGAAGTTAAAAAAACTATTTCTTTATTGTTAATGGTTTAATAAATTTTATTTCTTGTCATGCCCGGAACAAGCACAGCAACAAATGGATTTCGTCCTGGCGTATGTCAGAAACCAAGTTTTAAAATTCAAACTAAAATGATAAAGATGAAAATTTTTAAATTCAAATCCAACAAATTAAAGCATGCAACCGGAAAAGAAATTCTAAGTCTTATAGTGGTTCTTTTTCAGTATTTTTGGTAACTATCTAATATTATAAAGTCATACCTGTCTCTGTAATCCGGTTGAGACATCATATTTTACCATTCAGCGATATATTCTGACTACTCTGCATATTATATTTTTTTTTGGCATCGGTCTGCTTTTTCTTTGATCTTAATATTAATATTTATGACTATCAGAAATCATGCATAACAATAATCAAATAGCTTGAAAATCAATTTATTTACCCCAGCCCCAAGGGGAGTAAATTGATTTTCTTCGCTCCCTAAGGGGTCGGGGTAAACGAAGAAAATCAATGATATTATGTTTATGATTCCTGATAGTCATTTAAAAATTTAACTTAAAAAATTATGATAATGAAAAAGAAATTGAATTCAGTTTGGACAGGACTAATTTTGGGCCTGCTTATTATTGTACCCTTCGTTGCAAAAGGTCAAAGTGAAAAGGCAGTAGCGAAAAAATATCTGCGTGAATTGCCGAAAATCGAAATGAGTAAAACATTCCAGAAATACAGAATGACGGCTCTTTATACAAACAGGGATTTATACGGGAATTTTACCGGGAAAATATTGGTTACCGGGGACTATACCAAAGGATTACCGGGTGATAGTGCCGCATGGAATAATGTTTCCATCGCGCAATCCGGTGAAGAAGATCAGCCTTTTAAGGGTGAAATAAAACAGGATTATATGGAAAATTTTAAATATCTACCTTCCGGTAAAATGGTAGAAGAGGTAGGAGCATTTAAGAATTTTCCATCATCTTTAGAAAGTGTTTATGCAAAGAACCTTGTTTGGGATATGCTCTCTTTTGAAATATTCGCATGGAACTATTGGGATTCGCTTAAACTCAACAGGACTTATATTGTCCCCGATATAAATGGTCAGTTTGATATAGCTGGTGTCGGTAAATATTCTCATAAAAAGATTTTCTTGTGCTGGAATGGAATTTCCGAAATCAACGGAGAATTGTGTGCAGTTATAGATTTTGATGCTATAGATAATAAAATTGACTTTAATATGAACCAACTTAAAACCAAAGGTACCGAACAATACTGGGGCACTGTACTCGTATCACTTAAGACTAAAAGCATTGAACATGCAATTATGTATAGTGGAACTATCCAGGAGATTGAAGTAACTGGAATGAAAGACAAATTTCTTGTCAAGACCATAAGAGAACTTGAAGTTAATAGAATTCAGTAAGGAACCATTAAATTTGTTGCTATGAAAACACCTGTACTTTATAATGTGCTCAATCTTCGGAAACCTGTTTCGCATATAACTTTTCTTGTTTTTTCATTTTTATTGACGGCCATTATTGCTCTGACAGGGAAATATGATGGCTCGAAGACGTTCTCTTTTGGAATTTTTATTATGTTATTTGCGCAACTTGAAGTCTTCGTATATTTGGGGGCCTTGTTATTCGCTGATCTAAACTTTGATAAAAGTCCTGGGGAAATTACCCGGATTGTGTTTTTCAGGTTCTTGATCTTTCTGACCGGCTGTCTGATTATATCAATGATCATCTTTATCCTGCTGCAATATGCAGGATTCTGGATAAAAGGAGAAGATCTTACTCAAGTGTTTTATAACTTTATTCATTTTGGTATCCTCAGCTGGTTTAAATCGACAATTACCGGATTATCTGTCGGAGCAGTAATATTTATTATATTACTATGGCAGTCTTCCTTAAAGAGAGAACAGAAGCTAAGAGAAGAAAAGCTGATCTTTCAGAATGAAACATTGAAGACCCAGGTTAATCCTCATTTCCTTTTTAACAGTCTGAACACTCTTTCATCACTGGTTGCTAGCCAGCCTGAAGTTGCCGAAGAATTTATTCACAGATTGTCATCAATCTACCGTTATATTCTCGAGAATGGTTCCAAAGACAGAGTGCCGCTGGGTGTAGAATTATCATTTATCAGAGACTATTTCTATCTGCATAAAATCAGGGATGACGGGAAAATTCAACTCGAAATAGGTGTCGATGAAACAGATGATTCTGAAATAATTCCTGTTTCGCTTCAGATACTTATAGAAAACGCCATCAAGCATAATAAAGCAACAAGGGAAAGTCCGCTGAGAATTTTGATTTACATTGAAAATAAACATGTTGTTGTAAAAAACAATCTGCAGAAAATGGCACTGCAATTAGAATCCACACAAATTGGGCTCAGGAATCTTGCTCAACGTGTAAGTCTTGTAACAGGGAAAGTACTTATTATTGAAGAGACAACTGTTGAGTTTATTGTTAAAATACCTTTGTTGTAATGAATATACTGATAATTGAAAATGAAAAGCCGGCGGCTGATAAGCTGGTGAGGCTACTAATGAATATTGATAAATCAATAACTATTCTTGATATTATTGAAACTGTCGAAGGAACAATAAACAGACTGCAGGAGAAACCACAACCGGATCTGATTCTGATGGATATCCAGCTCGATGACGGATTATGTTTCGAAATTTTCGAAACAACCGATGTAGACATCCCGGTTATTTTTACAACTGCTTACGATGAGTATATGCTCAAAGCTTTCAAGGTGAATAGTATTGATTATCTCCTGAAACCAATCGATGAGGGTTTGCTTAAATCGGCACTGGCTAAATTTAAAAAACTTTATGCTGACAATGATCCATTCAAAAAAGACTTTAAGCAACTCCTTTTTGAGTTCAGGAATCAATATAAATCGAGATTTCTTATTAAAATTGGGGAAAAGTATAAATCAGTTCCAACCGGAGAAATCAGCCATTTTCATATAAACGAACGGAGTGTCTTTCTTAGTGATAATCAAGGTAAAGACTATGGGGTTGATTATTCTCTCGATCAGCTGCAGACCATGCTCGATCCACACAAATTCTTCAGGATTAACCGTGAATGTATTGTAAATATTGACGCTATTGCCCTGATGTATAGTTATTCTTCGAGCAGGTTACAACTTACTTTGAAGGATAGGGAAAAAAGTGATTTGTTCGTTGTAAGCCGTGATAAAGTTGCTGAATTCAAGAGATGGATTGATAAGTAGAATTCTCCTCTCCCTTAACTGTCTCCTTTTGTTAATTGTTCATCAGTTTTAACAGGTTTGCCCCGCCACCAGTTAGCCAGGATAGAGCCGGTTATATTCATTAAAGGTGCGAAAATTGCGGGTGCAAGACCAACAGTAGCAACTTTGCCCATTGGAAGATGCTCAAGCATAGATCAATAGTTGTTGAGTCTAATGCATAAACTGCATTTTCAAGATCACAAACAAAATGAAAACAAAGTGGCTAGAAAAAGCAAACAGCCGGGAATAATTATTTTTTCATTTTTAAGGTAAATGATAATAAGCTATTTTAACCTTTTATATTATATTTTATGATATCGGTGTCATCCACTTTTCAATATAATCAATATTATCAGGAAGTTTATAGCTTTTTTTATGATCAGCAAGATTTTCACCAATGATTTCTATTTTATTCAGATCTGCCACTCCTAATCCTGTTTGGGCGCAATAAGTCAGGTACCCGACTTTGGCAAAATCGATACCCATCAGTTCTATTCCAACACGGTCGGCAGCGAGCCAATCCTGACTAACAACACAAACGCGGTGATCGATGGGTGTACCGAGAGTAGGTCCGTTTCCTTCCATTCCTTCATAGCCATCTATAAGTGCAAGATGTGGATGCAATTGCCGGGCCAGAGAATAAAGATTGTAATTTACTCCATGAACACCGCCCCCATGCAGAAGTCTTTTATAGCTTACAGTTCCCTTTATTGATTCAACTGCTTTTGGAGAAAATTTTTTATCTTCAGAATACAAGCTGAAACCTACATCTTTTATCGGTGCACCAAAAACAATATTCTTAAGAGATAAAGTTGCAACAACGGAGGTATGTGTTTTCATCCGCGCTGAGGAAATCACATAAGAATCATTACTGTAAATTATCCGCGAAATCTTTACAGGAATGGGGCTTAAAGTTTTCTCATCGAGAACATACAGTGTGTCAAACGGTTCCTTGTCGAGATCAACTAATTTTACGTTGTATTTGGAAACCAGATTATAATATCCATAATTATCAAATCCCTCCAGAGTTGACCCGCTGGCTGAAGATTCACCTATAATAACATTATGCAGCTTGTTGATCGATTTGAGAAATTCCAGTATTCCTTCCAGGGTATCAACATGTGTACAGGCCAGAGGAACATAAATCAGCACATTATTAGGTTTAATAACAATCAGACGATTCCCGATTGCATGTTTTATTTGTTTTGAAAACGGCTGAAGAGCACGGAATGCGAGATCAGCCCTGTTGTTACCTGTGGTAAGTGACACTTGTGCAGGATGGGTCGGGCTACCGGGGGTCAAGAGGGGAGTAATAATCTTTTCGCGACTAAAACATATGACTGCAGCTCCACCTATCATTGAGGTCCTGATAAAATCCCTGCGATTATAATTGCTCATGGTTAAAAATATATTTTAAATTATTTAAACTTATTTTTGGATGTCGAAAGTATAGTAATTGTAGGAGATCTTCCAGCTGAACTCCTGACCTGATTTAACTTTTATCTGTATATAAGGCTCAGGACAAACAGTTGTTGAAGAACACCAGAATACTAATTTTAATAATGGCTGATTGCAGGTAATTCTGACACCTGCCCCTGATTTAATATTTTCAACTTTAAGGTCATAGTCTTTTGGGTTCTTGCTAAATCCCTGTAATCCATTACAATAAATCGATTCAGAACTTGCTAAATCTCTCAGAAAAGTCATCTGTTTACCCTGGATCTGAACAATATCACCAAATCCCTTGCCACTTCCTGTCACATCCACCGGAAACTTAACTACATAACCCGTTCCGGTGGGTTGTTTATCTATTACCAGAAAATTATGATCGTAGACTTCGGTTTCTATTGTTTTCTTCCCTTTGTTTTTCAGGCTATGGGTAATTGTCATTTCAGACTTATCTTTAGTAAGATGAACAGTTTTAGTGTATTCATATGAATAATCTGCATCTGTCAGTGTATGAATGAATTGAATCTGCCTTTATATTCAAGGCTGGTTGTGATACCTGACCAATCAAACCTGGTCCCCTGGTAGTAACCTTTACCTGACTCTGGCAGATAGAAGTGAGCCCGGATCAACCCATTAGTAATTTCTGCTTCAGGAAATTTTTGGGGTTGAGTAGCACTTATCATCAGACATGATGATATGAAAATAATAATATAAATCATCTTCACTTGAAAATGTTATGGTTTTAGTATTGTTCCATCACTTTTCCTTACTGTCCAGTTTGATTTTGTACCAATCGGATATTTTGCTGCTTCTTTTTCATTTATATCCACACCAATACCCGGAGCTTCATTGATATACATATACCCGTTTTTATATGTCGGGCAACCTGAAAATACCTCCTGTGCCTTGTCACTCCAAAAGTGTGATTCCTGGATACCGAAATTCCAAACTGCAAGATCGATATGCCCGTTTGCAGCGTGGCCAACAGGAGAAGTATCACCAGGTCCATGCCATGCTGTTTTAACATTAAACCACTCACCAAGTCTCGCAACTTTCATTGCCGGGGTAATACCACCAATTTCAGATATATGAATTCTTATATAGTCAAATAACTGGTCGACCATTGAATCCCTGAACTCATTAATATTATTGAATAATTCCCCGATAGCGATGGGTACAGTTGTATTTGCCCGAAGGGTTTTTAACCACTTCATGTTTTCAGGAGAAAGGGGATCCTCAATAAAGTATGGGTGATATTGTTCCAGTCGCTTGATCATATTAATGGCATCCATAGGATCTATTAACTCATGTACATCATGCAGAAGTTCAATATCTTCACCACATCTCTTACGAACAACATCAAACATCACAGGTACTCTTTTCATATAGGTATGCTGATCAGAAAATGAGTCACGTTCCATGCCAAAACCGGCTTCCTTAAAATCAGGTTGTGTTTCCATAGTACCTACTCCTCCATAGCCCCCTTGTTGAATACGAACGTGACGGAATCCCTGATCCATATACTTCTGGACCCCTTCAGCAACTGCTTCAGGTGTTGCACCGCTGGCATGAGCATAGGCATCAACAGCAATTCTGGACTTACCGCCCAAAAGTTGGTAAATGGGCATATTGGCCCTTTTACCCTTGATGTCCCATAGCGCCTGATCAATTCCACTTATAGCATTATTCATAACGGGTCCATTCCTCCAATAGGAACTGACGTAAGCCGATTGCCACATATCTTCAATATTGTCTACATCTTTCCCGACACAAAAATCATTCATATATTTTTCTAAGGCCGTAACGACTGTAAATGCCCGCTGAGTAAATGTTGCACAACCCACTCCGTACAATCCGGGTTCACTTGTCTCTACTTTTACAATAACAAGGTTAGCCCCCTCGGGGGCAGTTGCGATTGCTTTTACTTTAGTTATTTTTATTGGCGCCACACCGGTTGCATAGGAGGATGTCACACGAGTTTCAGCCCTAAGCAGCGGACTTCCAAAAAGTCCTAAAATCCCTGCAGCGGAACCGGTCGTGATTATTTTCATCGCATCTCTGCGACTTACTCCGGATTTAGGTTCTGACTTTTTCATGATTTAAAACTTAAATAAATATTTATGAGTATATTATTTTTCTTATAGTTTTGAATTTTCTGTTAGTCATCGAGCTGCTTCATTTGTCGTATCTCATCATTTTGATCCAGTAAACCTGGTGTAACAGAGCCTAAACCAACAACAGACATTGCTGCCATGGCCGTGCTTTTTCTTATAAAGTTTCTACGGTTCCCTTTCATTCCAAAAGGGTTTAACATTATCTTTCAAAAACAGATCCATCACTCATATAAGAATATAACAAATCTAACATTTACAGGAGAACAATCATCACCGGTTCATCAAAAAATATTTGCAATAAATCGGAACCCTTTTACACTGACAATGCTGCAAGTGAAGTTCCCTTTTTTATGAAATTCCTACGATTGTCTTTCATAACTCTTTCATCCTTCAGCTATTACACGTTCCACAAGGCCCTTCATGTAACCAATGGAAAAGGCAGTGCCTGTTTGTGGAATAGTTGTTGATGGAATATGGTCCGCAATAATGACACCGTTGAAATCAACATCTTTCAATGCCTGTAAGATTTTATACATATCGGCATAGCCATCGTCGACAAAGGTCTCTACGAAATGGGGCAGTGGTTGATTGACATTACGGAAGTGAACCTTAAAGATCTTTTTCTTCTTCCCAAAATAGTGAATAGTATCAATCACGTTTTTACCCATTAATTTGCCGCCTTCCAGCCAGCAACCAACGCATAGACACATACCAACATTGGGACTGTCAGCTATTTCAAGAGCTCGTTTATAGCCATCAAAGCTGCTAAATATACGCGGAATCCCGGCCAGCTCATGTATAGGAGGGTCGTCAGGGTGAATTCCTATATGTACATTTTGTTCTTCAGCAACCGCTGCAGCCTGTTTTATAAAATATTCATAATTAGCCCAGATTTCATCTAAGGTATACTTTCTTCCGTGAGACAAAGGTTCTTCATACTTCTTTCCGTCCCAACCGCCTGTTGCTCCTTTTTCCTGATCGTAAGCACGTGCAGAAGCGCCTCCACGCGTTAACTCACGGGCGGAGCTCCAGATACCATTACCCATATGAGCATACGTGGTATATCCAATACCGGCTTTTCCCAGGCTACGCAGGTGGTTTTTGTATTCTTCAACTTTGGCATCTCTTCCGGGCAGGTTTAAAACAAGCACATCCTGGTTATGAACACTTGAATTACCAAAACCAAATACCTTAATTCCGGCGGCTTCGTAAAGCTTCTTGCGGCTGGAATAATATTCAGCACTGGACTTACTTGCATCAGTCCATAGAACAACATAGTTTATACCTAATTGTTGAATAAACTTGATCTCGTTCTCTGAAGGTTCTGTTGAGGTCTGAAGTGCAATTTTTATATACGGCTCTACAGGCACTTTTTTGGGACCAAAAGCCGTACTGAAATCTTTACTGCCAGCATCAACGAGCATATTAACCTTATTGGAATTCATTCCAACAAGCGAAAGTGCTGCCAGTATGCTGCCTTTTTTAATAAATTCTCTTCTGTTGTTTTTCATAGAAGTGTGAATTGGTTAATTATTTATTAAGTTAGATAGATCTGAGTCCAAAGACAATCAATTAAGTTTTGTCCGTACAAAATAACGGCTTACTTCACAACCATAAATTTCAAACAAACTGGTCTGCCAACCTGAATTTTTTTCTCGGTTGGAGTGAGCAAACCGGTTTTTTTATAATCAAAGCCTGTTATCATACTGCCCATTTCATTAATCAGGTGTCCGAATAAGGGTCATTATATTTAATTTTGGATGGATATTCTACTATAATGTAGAAAAGAAAAATGCTTTAACTTATTTATATTAAGGCATTTTCATTAAATATGGTTTGAAAATTGTGGAGATTAGGGGAATCGAACCCCTGACCTTGTGACTGCCAGTCACACGCTCTAGCCAACTGAGCTAAACCCCCAAAGAGCTGGTAAATGTAAGAAAAAAGTTGTAAAAGTTGCAAAAGTAATGAAAGATGAAAGGTTGAAACGTTGAAATGGTTTGATGTCTAAAATACCTCTTTACTTTTCACCATGGGCCTTACGCCCTGTGCTCTGCGCCCTGTGATCTGCACCCTGCACCTCGTATATCAAGCCTCACGCCTTACAATTTTATGAAATCCTTAACATTATAGTTTTGGCAAAAAGCCACTATTTTGTAATTTTGCCGGACATTTTAAACTCTGAATGTACGATAATCTCAGAAAATGGCTCGATATTGATGATCTGCTTTTTCAAAAGCGGAACAAAGATTATGGCGCTTATCAGCTTCGGAAACGATATAATTCTGTAGTTATTACAGGAATCATTCTGGCATCCCTTCTTGTAAGTGCAGCCGTAGTACTTCCATTCGTACTTACTCCTCATTCTGATAATGTTCTATTTGGAAACAGAAGCTATATTCAGGTTAATATGGAAACCCTTGAACCGCCAAAAGAGGAGATTTATGTTCCTCCTTCTCCACCGCCACCGCAAGCCATCCATGTCGAAGAGATTGTTAGATATGTTCCTCCTGTGGTTGTCGATAGTATTCCGCCACTTGAAAAATCACAGCTTTCAACTGATGAGTATATTAATCAGACTATTAAGGAAAAAGTTGATGTTACAGGAACAGGGACAGATGATAATCTGACATCGGGGCAGGACGGAACTGAAACAGATGGGCCATTTTTCCTGGTAGAAGTAATGCCATCATTTAAAGGAGGAGGACTGGAGAAATTTCGGGAATGGGTCATTAAACGAACCAATTATCCTCAGGCTGCATACGATCGGAAGATAAGAGGTACCGTAGTACTGACATTCATCGTTGAGAAGGATGGTTCCGTAAGCAATGTGACAATTGTTAAAAGTGTTGACCCCTTGTTAGATGATGAAGCAATAAAAGCCATCTCTGAATCGCCCAAATGGACGCCGGGATTACAAAGAGGAGAACCAGCCAGAGTAAGATTTATAATTCCTCTGAATTTCATGTTATAAAATTTTAATTTTCAACTCAAGAGAGAGCTATCCATATTTGCGATTTCAATGTTTTTCTTATCTTTATCAACATCTATAATAAATTATAACTATATGAAAAGAATTGTACCCTTTATTTTTATCTTAATAATCATCCTTTCAGGTTGTGGTTCTTCAAAGAAACAACTCCAGAAAGGAAATTATGATGCTGCTATCCAAAAGGCAGTAAAACAGCTAAGAAAGGATCCAAAAGATGTTGAGCAGATCAATATTCTCAGCCAGGCTTATAAAGTTGCAAATGACCAGGATAATGAAAGAATACGTTTGTTAAAAATGGAGGGGAAACCAAATAACTGGGATGAGATATATCTGGTTTATAAAGCATTGAACGACAGACAATCACTCGTAAGAACAATAACCCCTTTGAATATGAACGGGAGATCAGTCGATTTTCCTTATGTCGATTATATGCCCGACATGGTCAGTGCAAAACGCAAAGCGGCAGATTTCTACTATGCGCATGGTGATGAACTAATGAAAAGCGGTATCAAAGAATCCTATAGACAAGCATATGCTGAATACGTACGGGCTAAGGAATATGTTGGTGATTATGAGGGGATTGATAATAAGATTCAAGATGCAAAACTCAAGGGTATGAGCAGGGTATTTGTTTCGATTCAAAATAGTTCTTTACTAAAATTTCCAAAGGAGTTTGAGGATGACCTTCTGGCTCTTGATCTGCCACGACTGAACTCTCAATGGGTTGAATACTATACACAAAATCTTAATGATAATACTCAATACGATTATTATGTTAATGTGAATGTCAAAAACATTATGGTCAGCCCTGATCAGTCTTTACAAAGAGATTCAGTCATTAAAAGAAGGATTGAAGATGGCTTTACTTATGTTCTTGATAATAAAGGCAACATAATGCGAGATTCCCTGGGGAATGATATTAAACAGACAAAGTATAAAACTCTTCAGTGCGCTCTTGTCGAAACAGTACAATCAAAAACCTGCCAAATAGATGGTGATGTTGATGTGATACAGATGAATCCAAATAAAGAGCTTAAAAAAGATCCGATAAGGGCTCAATCGAATTTTGAAAATATTTCTTCCCGTGCTATCGGAGATATTCAGGCACTTAATGCAAGGCAACTTGAAAGGACAAAAACATCTAAAGTGACATTCCCAACTGATATAGAAATGGTTTTTCGATGTTCGGAATCGCTGAAAAGGGCTATCAGGGAGACAATTCAAAACGACAGGAGATTTATATATTAGAAAACTGTATAATAGTTTCAATACAATGTAATAATTCTGGAGTTTGTCAAAAAAGAGATTAATTGCATTGTTTTCCCTTTGTGTTACTTTGTGCCATACTTTGTGTTACTTTGTGGTTAAATGAATTAGCTTTTACCACTAAGGTACACAAAGGTTTACACGAAGGTTCACAGAGGTTTTTTTAGAAATCCTCAGTTGAGGTTTTATTTTAATTATGACATATGATCGAAACAAATAAACCAAGGGAACGGGCAATTCTTATTGGAATTTTATATCATGGACAGGATGAAAGTGAAGTTGAAGACTTCCTGGAGGAACTCTCATTCCTGACTGAAACAGCAGGAGCAGAACCGGTGAAACGGTTCATCCAGAAGCTTGATGTTCCAAATCCCCGTACCTTTGTCGGCTCCGGGAAAATTCAGGAATTAGCACTATTTGTAAGTGAAAACAATATCGATATTGCAATATTTGATGATGAGCTTACTCCTAGTCAGCTTAGAAACATTGAAGATGCTCTCGGCTGCCGTATTCTCGACAGAACAAACCTGATCCTCGATATTTTTGCACACCGGGCGCGGACGTCTCACGCCCGCACTCAGGTTGAGCTTGCCCAGTATCAGTATCTTCTTCCCCGCCTGACTGGAATGTGGACACATCTTGAGCGGCAAAGAGGAGGTATTGGATTAAGAGGACCGGGAGAAACTGAGATTGAGACCGACAGGAGGGTTATCAGGGATAGGATTTCACTGCTTAAAGATCAGCTCAAAAAAATAGATACCCAGATGGCTACACAGCGAAAAAACCGTGGAAAGATGATCAGGGTATCGCTTGTCGGTTATACGAATGTCGGCAAATCAACTATTATGAATCTGTTAAGCAAATCAGATGTATTTGCTGAAAATAAGCTTTTTGCAACTCTTGATACCACAGTACGAAAAGTTGTAATTGGTAACCTCCCATTTCTGCTTTCCGATACAGTGGGATTTATCCGCAAACTGCCGACCGACCTGATTGAGTCATTCAAATCAACCCTCGATGAGGTAAGGGAATCAGATCTCCTTGTACACATAGTTGATATCTCTCATCCATCCTTTGAAGAACAGATCAAGGTAGTCAATAATACTCTTAAAGATCTTGGAGTATCCGAAAAACCCCTGATAATAGTTTTTAATAAGATCGATGCATTCACATATACTGTCAAAGAAGAAGATGATCTTACTCCTGTGTTAAAAGATAACTATTCCTTATCTGATCTGAAAAAGACCTGGATGTCTTCAGATAAACATCACACAACAGTTTTTATTTCCGCAAAAACGAAAGAAAACATTGAAGAGTTACGTAACCTTCTTTATGAAGAAGTGAAGAAAATTCATGTAAAAAGGTATCCCTTTAATGACTTTTTTACCCCTTAAAGGGATGCTTAATATAATTTATTAGCCACCATATACTCGGCAATCTGAATTGCATTTGTAGCTGCACCTTTTCTGATGTTATCTGAAACGATCCAGAGATTCAGGCATTTTTCTTTTGACAGATCCCTTCTGATCCTTCCGACAAAAACCTCATCCCTGTTATGGGCAAGTATCGGCATAGGATATTTGTTCTCTGCAGGATTATCATAAACAACAACACCCGGGAAGTGGTTTAATAATTGAATAACATCTTCGATGTTGAAATCTTTTTCAAACTCTATATTAACAGCTTCTGAATGCCCTCCGACAACAGGGATCCTTACAACTGTCGCAGTTACCTGGATAGTCTGATCTTCAAGTATTTTGCGGGTTTCGTCAAGCAGTTTCTGTTCTTCTGTTGTATATCCGTCGGATTGAAAAGTTCCCCCGTGCGGGAAGCAGTTTTTATCAATCTGATGCGCATAAGCCATCTCTCCCTTTATTCCGGCTCTTTCATTCTCCATTTGTGTAATAGCTTTTACACCGGTACCTGTCACCGATTGATACGTTGCTACTACCAGACGTTTGATTTTGTATTTTCTATGCAAAGGAGCTAATGCCATTACCATCTGTATCGTTGAACAGTTCGGATTAGCAATAATTCTGTCACCCTTTTTTATAACATGACTGTTTATTTCAGGAACAATCAACGGAATATTCTTATCCATCCGCCAGTATGAGGAGTTGTCAATTACAACAGTTCCGTTTTTTGCAAAAACAGGAGCCCATTCCTTTGATGTTGATGCCCCGGCTGAAAAGATAGCAAATTCAGGCCTTGCCTGAACCGCTTCCATAACACTTACCACCTTAACGGGCTTCCCCTTAAAAATTATCTCTTTACCAACCGACCTCTCAGAAGCAGCAGGCAACAATAGTGATACAGGGAAGTTTCTCTCCTCGAGTACTTTCATCATTGTCCTGCCAACCATTCCGGTAGCTCCTACAACAGCAGTTTTCATACTTTTTTGTTTGGAATAAATTAAGTTATTGTTTAAATTTACTGTGACATTAAAACTGTCAAAATTAGCTTTTTTTTTAATTAGTCCCGCTGCATGAAAAAAGTTATTTTGTTGGCTTTATTAATGCCGGTACCGGCATTTGGCCAGATTGTCGAAAACTTCGAATCGGGAAGTACTATTAACTGGGTTCAAAGTCCCGAAAATCGTTGGAATGCCGATACAACCGCAAGCCTTTCCGGAAGGTTTTCCCTGCATCATGTCTTTGATAATCCTGATGCAGGGACTGACCGGATCGGAATCAGGGTTAATAACCTGCATCCGTCTGAGGGAATTACCAGATGGTCATTTCTTGTCAGGTATGGATATGATCCTTCTTCTTTAAATAACTGGTCAGTCTTCCTTATGTCAGATAAGGGTCCTGAGAGTATGTCGCCGGAAGCAGGAACAAATGGATTTGCAGTAGGAGTGAATCTTACAGGATCAGACGATACTCTCCGCCTCTGGAAAGTAAAAGGGAATATTATTTCAACTGTAATTAATTGCGGGATAAACTGGCAAACTGATATAGGCATAACCTACCCCATGAAGATTCTTGTTGAAAGATCAAAGGATGGTAACTGGACCGTTTCAGTCAGCAGGATGAATGAAACTCTTCCCGGTGCCGTATCTGGTACTGACAATGAATTATTCAGTCAGGCATGGTTTGGAATATATTATAGGTACTCTTCAACACGTGACAGGCTTCTCTGGCTTGATGATATAAATATTGAAGGGACTTTTTACGAAGATAATGAAGCTCCTGTTATAACAAGCTGTGAACCAACAGGAAAAAATTCAGTAGAAATCACCCTGAATGAAGAGCCAGATAATGGTATAATGGTTCCGGAAAATATTTCATTAAATGTTGAAGAAAACAAATCAATAACTGTTGTAAAAAAGGATAATCTGACATACCATATTGAATTCTCCAATGAGTTCATAAACAGATCTATAGATAGTTTAATTATTAATAAGATATGTGACAGATCAGGGAATTGTTCGCAGAATATTAAGATAGACTTTACTCCGGTATGGGCAGAGAGAGGAGATGTTATAATTTCAGAAATTATGGCTGATCCGCTGCCAGTAGTTTCATTACCCGGAAAAGAATACATTGAGATAACCAACAGAACCGGATATTCCTTCAACCTGAAAAACTGGAAACTCTCAACTGAAGGTCAGTATACTCTTTTCCCTGAAACTATTATCCAGCCTTCCGGTATCTTGATAATCTGCGCATCACAGGATACATTACTTTTCACAAAACTTGGGAAAGTTATTGGAATCAAGCAATTTCCTTCTCTTACAGATGAAGGAAGGCTCATTTACATATCAGACAGCACTGGCGCACTTATTCATGGTGTGGAATACTCTTCAACCTGGTACAAAAATGAATTAAAATCCAAAGGAGGATGGTCGCTTGAAATGATAGATACCAGGTTCCCATTTTACGACAAAGACAACTGGAAAGCTTCTGAATCGAAAAAAGGTGGTACGCCAGGATCGGTCAATTCAGTTTCGGAAAGCAACCCGGATATTTCATTTTATGGGATTCAAAATGTTTTTCCTGATGACAGTACTACTATTCACATCTGGTTTTCAGAACCGGTTTTTAATCTTCCCGGTAAGTTAAAAAGTATTAAGATTGGAGAGAAAGTAATAAATGATGTTTATCCGACAGACCCGCTTTTTCGTGAATTCATGGTTAAACTGGCAGAACCTCTTCAGAAAACAGAACTTTATAAACTTGAGATTTCAGATGGCATTTTTGATTTCGCAGGAAACCGGATGCAAAAATGTGATTATAATTTTGGCCTTTCTGAGCCAGCGGAACCGGGAGATATACTTTTTAATGAGGTCCTTTTCAATCCGTTGCCCGGGGATCCTGATTATCTGGAATTGTATAACTGTTCGGAGAAAGTCATTGATGCTTCACGGCTGCAATTAATTTCTATAAATGATGCTTCCGGTGACAAGTCAGAAGTCATACCAGTCTCAGACGAATATAGATGTATACTACCGGGAGAGTATTATGCTATTACTACCGACACAAAAAGAATTTCAGAACGATATTTTTCAACAGATCCTGATCATCTTTTTGAAACCGGATCACTTCCATCAATGTCTGATGATAAAGGTCATCTGATCTTGTACAACAGGGAACTGGACAGGATAGATGAGTTAGTCTATAATGATGACATGCACTATTCACTTCTGTCAACTCACGAAGGTGTTGCACTGGAAAAAACCGATCCCCGGAATGAATCTGAAGTGGCAGCCAACTGGCATTCTGCAACCGAGGGTTCCGGATGGGGAACACCGGGGGCCCCCAATTCGGTGTTTGCAGAAATGCCATCAACCTCTGACAAAGTGGTTCTTTCATCATCGAAAATAACACCGAATAATGATGGTAATGAAGATTTTCTTACAATCATGATGAATCTTAAAGGGAATGGGAATGTTGTTTCTGTGATGGTTTTTGATGAAGCAGGAAATTATGTGAGGAAGGTAGCTACAAATCTATTCGCCGGGGCTGAAGCATCAGTTATCTGGGATGGAACCGCGGATGATGGTTCTTCTGTCAGAACTGGGATATATATCATACTCATCACACTTTATAATGATACCGGCAAAACAGAACAGTGGAAAAAAGTTTGTACCGTCATAAGAAACTAGGTTTACTTTATAAGGAAGTAAAAAATTTTACCACAAAGGAGCACTAAGGATTTCACAATGTAACACAAAGGCAAAATCAATAATTATGGATAAAGAGGATGTTTTCAAAAAAGTATTAGACTGTTCCTTTAAAGTTCATTCTGCTTTAGGTCCAGGATTATTAGAGAGTGCTTATACAGAATGTTTGTATTTTGACCTGATACGATCAGGATTGAAAGTAGAGAAACAAAAATCTCTTCCATTAATATATGAAGAGGTTCATCTTGAAGCAGGATATAGGATTGATTTATTAGTTGAAGATTGTATAGTAGTAGAAATCAAATCTATAGAGGCATTAGCGGATATACATATGGCACAGATACTTACTTATCTGAAACTTTCAAAGTGCAGATTGGGTTTATTGGCGAATTTCAATGTTTTACATCTTAAAGATGGGATTAAAAGGGTTATCCTCTAATCCTTCGTGTTCCTTTGTGATGAACTTTGTGATCCTTAGTGGTAAAACTATAAGGAGGAAATCATCTCCGTCATAATTGTTGTCATCCGGGCTTCGGTTTTAGCGGCCTCATTCTGAACGGATTCGTGTGTAGTGTACACTATTTTTCCTTCAACACCCAGATCGGTAATTACACTGACAGCAAAACAAGGCAGATTCATGTGATGCGCAATGATAACCTCGGGAGTTGTTGACATCCCGACAGCATCCGCACCGATAATCCTGAAATATTTGTATTCAGCAGGTGTTTCAAAAGTAGGACCGCTTGTAGATAAATATACACCTTTATGAATTCTGATGTTATTTTCTTCTGCAATAAGTAATGCCTTATTTACAAGGTAATTATCATATGCCTCTCCCATATCGGGAAACCTGACGCCTATCCGTTCATCATTTGGTCCAATCAACGGGTTTGGTAAAAGGTTAATATGATCCGTAATTACCATTATATCTCCAATCTGGAAGGAGGGATTGACTCCGCCTGCTGCGTTGGAAAGGAAGAGGCATTTAATACCAAGGTATTTCAGGACTCTGACTGGTAATGCTACTTGTTCAGCACCATACCCTTCATAATAATGGAACCTGCCTTTCATCGCAACAATCTTCTTCCCTCCGAATTTTCCATAGATAAGTTTCCCGGCATGACCTTCAACTGTTGAGACCGGGAAATTGGGAATATCTTTATAATCTATTTCAATCTGCGTATCAATTTTTGCAGTAAGCTCACCCAATCCGGTTCCCAGTATTATACCGGCATCCGGGTCAATTATCCCTTTTGCTTTCAGAAACTCTGTTGTTTCGATGATTTTTTCTAACATATTCAATTATCAGATTATCAAACTCATCTTTATCTTCATTCAAAAAATGTATTCCTATTGGAATATAAAAAAATGTCGATCTGATCGGTTCTGCAATATTAGTAAATTTCCGCAATCTGACTGCATCTTTTTCTGTTGTAAACAGAAACCTGTTTGCCGACTTCAGATTATTATAAGCTGAAGAAAAACTGAGCAGGTCTTTTTCATTAAAACTATGGTGATCAGGAAATGAGAGATGGATTATCTCAGTGTAACTCTTTTGAAGATACTCTTTGAGAGGTAGCGGATTGGCTATTCCTGTTATAAGAACAATTCCGCAACCGGCACATTCTGAAAAATCAGTTTGAATTCCTTCATGGCATTTTTCAAAAACAGGAACAGGAGGTTTATATCTGATTGTTGTAAAATACAGATTCTGATAAGGTGATTTGTCTATTTCTTTTACAATCAGTCTTCTTTGGATCGGTGAGATGTTTTCCGGAGATTTGGTGATCAGTATCATATCGGCTCTCCTCATATTTCCTTTGCTTTCTCTCAGATTGCCATATGGAAGCATGTGATCTCTGACAAAAAGTCTTTCAAAATCAGAAAGAAGGATCGAAAAACCAGGTGTTATCCTTCTATGCTGGAAACCATCGTCCAGTATAATCACCTCAGTTTCAGGATAATCCAGCAAAATCCTGTTTACACCGTGAACCCGGTTTCTGTCAACTGTTACCAGCACATCAGGGAAATTATGGAATATCTGCACGGGTTCATCACCAATATCACTGACCAGTGTTGATGATGAAGCAATTCTGAAGTCGCGTGTCTTTCTCTTGTAACCCCTGCTCAGGGTTGCTACTTTAAAGTTCTCTCTGAGCAATCCTGCGATGTATTCTGCATGCGGTGTTTTGCCTGTACCGCCAACAGTAATATTTCCGACACAAATTACAGGAAAAGGGAACTCCACCGAGGGAATAATTCCGGCATCGTACAAAAAATTTCTTATACCGGTTATAAAACCGTATAGAAGCGAAACAGGATAGAGAAATATATTCTTTATATGTATCATTTTATTAAAAGTGCCTAGAGTGCCTAAATTGACTAAAGTTTATCCATTTTTTTTAACTCTAAGTACTTCAAACTTTAGGCACTCCAAACTTCCCTCTTAATGTATATCAATAAAATAGGGGAGTCGTGCCTGTATCCCTGACATATCTTTAATTTCCTGAACCATATTATAATACTTTACCGATTCTCCAAGTTCGTTTTTCAGGATGCTCTGCTTTACTTCTCCGGTAAGCTGAGAAAAAATTCTCGTATATGGGTCTTCAAGGACTGGTAATTCTTTTACTGAGAAAGATTCAATACCTGCTAGCTTTGCAGCACCTTTAATTGCATCTTTAAGTCCGCCTATTTCGTCGACAAGACCAATTTTCAGCGCGCTTGTTCCGCTCCAGACTCTTCCCTGACCGATGCTGTCGACCGATGCTGAACTCATTTTTCGACCTGAAGCAACTTTACTGACAAAATCGCTGTAAATCTTTTCAATACTTAACTGCATTATTTCTTTTTCATAGGGCTTCATTGGCCGGAGTATTGAAGGGAAATCTGAATTCTTATTTGTATTTACAATTTCAGTTGTCAATCCAAGTTTCTCCTGCAACAATTTGCCGGCATTTGGTATCAGACCGAAGACACCTATTGATCCGGAAATAGTCATCGGATCGGCATAGATTTTTGTCCCGGGGGCAGAAATAAAGTACCCTCCGGAGGCAGCGTAATTCCCCATAGATATCACAACCGGCTTTATTTTTGCAGAAAGCTCCAGCTCCCGCCACATTACATCTGAAGCAGTCGCACTACCACCCGGGGAGTCAACTCTCAGAACCATTGCTTTAACAGAAGTATCGAGCCTGGCCTTTCTGATCACATCGGCATAATAATTTCCTCCGATGTTAGAATCGTTCCCTTTGCCGGTTACAATAGTTCCGGATGCGTAAATAACAGCTATTTTATTCTTTACTGAATAAGTTGTTTTAGTGTCCGGGACTTTACTGTATTTGATCATGGTTACCAGGGTAAGTTCTTTGTCTTTACTTACTCCTGACATGATTTTAAGAGTATCTATTAATTCATCGCGGTATTTCAATCCGTCAACCAGCTTAGTTTCAAACGCTCTGGATGCAAGATTCCCGTCAAGATTATCAGCGAGCTTGTTAAGCTGATCAGCAGGTATGTTTCTTGATTTCGATATGTCTTCAATAACCTGATTCCATAATGAGCCGGCATAATCTTTTATCTGGGTTCTGTTCTCATCACTCAATTTATCAAGAATAAACGGTTCTACTGCGCCCTTAAATTTACCGTGTCGCGTCACTTGGACATCAACGCCGATCTTTTCCAGTGCTTTTTTGAAGAACATTACTTCACTGCTCAGTCCCTTGAAATCGACCATTGATCCGGGGTTAATATAAATTTTGTCAGCTGCAGTAGCCAGATAATAGCACTCCTGTGTAAGGATATAATCAGAATACGAGATAACAAACTTTCCTTTTTCCCGGAATTTCAGAAGAGCGTTCCTGATCTCTTCAGTTGTTGCCCAACCTGAGGGAAGAAGTCCGTTTTCAATCAGAATGCCCTTAATCTTATTGTCACCTGAGGCTTTTTCAATGTTATTGAGTATTTCATTCAACCCGGGTGCCGGAGATAATGTCAGATTAAACAGGTCAATTCCGGCAAGCGGATTTTGATCACCTCTGTCTGGAATCGTTACACCTGCTTTCAGTACCAGAATAGAATTATTACTAATAGAAACGGGTTTGTTCCCCGATGAAACAATGGCGCTAAAACTTGCAAGTATTACAATGAAGAAAAGAACAGAAGCAATTATTATACCTGTAATAGTCGCCAGAGTGTATTTTAGAAAGTTTTTCATTTTTAATCAATTTAATGGTATGAATAATAAATATATAAAAAACAAAATGAATTTGTAAAGGTATACATATTTAATACTTTTGATATCAGATTGGTTTGATTATGACTATTGTATTTCTTGGTATAGGAACAAACCTTGGAAACAGGGAAAGCAATCTTGAAGAAGCTGTTGCAAGAATTGAGGAATACATTGGACCGGTCCTGGATTCTTCTTCAATCTACGAGACTGAACCGTGGGGTTTTCAGGCAAAGGATGAATTTCTCAATATGGTTGTAAAGGTTGAAACAGATCTGACCCCTTCCGGAATATTGGGAAGAATTCTGATGATAGAATCTTTATTAGGCAGAGTCAGAGGTCAAAAGCAGTACTCATCGAGGCTGATCGATATTGATATGCTTTTTTATGAAGATATGATTGTAGATGAGGAAAGTCTAAAAATCCCGCATCCGTTGTTGCATGAACGGAAATTTGTATTGGTTCCCTTGTGTGAAATTGCGCCTGAATTGGTTCATCCGGTTCTGAAAAAATCATTTGCTGAGTTGCTTGAAATCTGTACAGACAGGAATGAGGTGAAAATGTACAAATAAAAAGCATCAGGTTTTGTTCATTGACCCCCTTTTTAATTTTCCCCCAGGGGGGGGGAAAATTCTCAGCATTCTAGTGTAATTTAGCTAAACACCAGAGTATTATCGCCCCTTTAGGGGAGATGCCGTCTGCCATCTGGCGGACGGCAGAGGGGTTTTGCACCCGTAACAGAACTCTTTAGGGGAAAGGGGGCTTCTTCACAGCAACCCGTTATCGGCAAAACTATAATAATCCTTATCAGAGATTATAAGGTGATCGAGAAGCTGAATGTCCATCAGATTGCCTGCCTCTTTTATTTTCTGGGTTATTTTTGAATCTGATTCACTTGGATTAAGATTTCCTGAAGGATGATTATGGCAAACAATGATCCCTGAAGCAAGACATTCGATAGCTTTTTTCATCACAATGCGTACATCTGTAACAGTGCCACTGATACCACCCTGACTTAGTTTCATTCTGTTTATCACTTTATTTGATCTGTTCAGAAACAAAATCCAGAACTCTTCATGAAGTAGGTCAGAAAGTAATGGTTGAAAAATATCAGCAACATCTTTTGAGCTCCTGATCTGAGGAACATCCTGAACATCAGTCAGTTTCCGTCTTCGACCAAGCTCAAGGGACGCAGCAATTGTTACAGCCCTTGCAGTGCCTATACCGTGTATCTTCTTGAGGTCGGCAATAGTAAGTTTACCAAGACTATTCAGGTTATTATTAACAATACCTAATAATTCGCGACCAAGATCAACGGCCGATCTGTCCTTTGTTCCGGAACTGATAAGGATTGCCAGTAGTTCAGCGTCACTCAGGCTCGCTGAACCTTTCTGAATAAGTTTTTCCCTGGGTCTGTCTTCAACAGCCCAGTCAGTAATTTTAAGAGACATCTAGCAACATTTTGAAATGCGTATGCAAGATAATAAAAAAGGCCGTACCATAATGATACAGCCTCCAGTTATTTTATTATAGGATATTATAAGCTGCTAACGTGCTTAACAATTGACGACTTAAGGTTCGAAGCCTTTTTCTTGTGAATAATATTCTTCTTAGCCAGCTTGTCAAGCATAGAGGTTAATTTTGGAAGAAGAACCGCAGCCTCTTCCTTGTTGCTTGTTCCACGAAGTGTCTTCAGAGCATTACGCGTTGTTTTTGCATAATATTTGTTATTCTCTTTTCTGACATCGATCTGCCTGATCCTTTTTTCTGATGATTTATGATTTGCCATGTATATATGAATTATCTTCTGACTCTAAAAATTGTAGTCCATAGGGGAATCGAACCCCTGTTACCAGGATGAAAACCTGACGTCCTAGCCACTAGACGAATGGACCGTAGAAAGAACTTTAAAATGCGGATGCAAAGAAAGGATGTTTTTTTTGAACTGCAAAATATTTTAACCTAAAAAATGTTTAATTGATCAGGTAAGGTTATTCCAGTAACCTGTTAATATCAAATCCGTCAAAATCCCCGGAGCTCATTAAAAGATAAACAGGACAAGGATAGTTTTGAGACTTTATAAAAGAAAACATCTCTTTGGAGTTATCATAGACTCTAATGTTTTCTCCGCCAAACGACTTACCTACTGTTTCTTTGGAAAGATGCTTCAGCTTTTTAAGCTCAATTGCATGTGGATTAAAATAGACAAATGCCACGGAAGCATTTGCCAACGTACCTTTATAGAGAGGCAGGAAGTCACTGCTCAGACTTGAATATGTGTGAAGCTCAAGACATACAATGATTTCTCTTTTCGGATATCTTGAAACAACTGCTTCAACGGTGGCTTTCACCTTTGATGGTGAATGTGCAAAATCGAGATATAACAATCCATTTTCATTGTCTTTCAGTTTCTGCAGTCTCCTTGAGGTGCCTTCAAAACTTTTGATCGTTTCATAAAAATCATCTTCTGTAACTCCGACGGCAAGACAAACCTCCCGTGCAGCAGAGAGGTTTTGCATGTTATGTTCTCCGAATATCTTTACCGGAACAACCCTGTTATGTGTTGCAGCATAAAACCCGGTTTTGTTTTGAAAATAACCATGAACTTTATAAGGGATTTTCCTGATATTATCTCCTGAAGCAAGGGCAATTTTTTTTACTTCAGCGTCCCCATCAAAGTAAATCAAAGATCCACCATCAGAAATTTTTTCTGTGAAAATCCTGAATTGCCCGATATAATTTTCAAATGTCGGAAATACATTCATATGATCCCATGCAATGCCATTAAGTACTGCAATATCAGGCATATAAAGATGGAACTTTGGTCTCTTATCAAGTGCCGAAGTGAGATATTCATCTCCTTCAAACACTGCAATCTGAGCTTCATCCGATAATCCAACCATGGTCTCGAATCCATCAATCTGAGAACCTATCATGTAATCAAATTTTATTCCCAGGACTCTGAAGACATGCATTATCATTGCGGTGGTAGTGGTTTTTCCATGACTGCCGGCTATGACAATCCGTTTTTTATCTTTTGTCTGCTCATAAAGATATTCCGGGAATGACATAATTTTTATCCCGAGCTCATGCGCCTTTAGAAGTTCAGGATTATCAGATTTTGCATGCATGCCGAGGATAACAGTATCAATATCTTTAGTAACTATATCAGGATCCCAACCCCACTTTTCAGGAAGAAGACCATATTTATCTAATCTCGATCTGGAAGGTTCAAAAATCTCATCATCCGAACCTGTTACGATATACCCTTTATTGTGCAGAGCAATTGCCAGATTATGCATTACCGCGCCGCCAATGGCAATGAAATGTACTCTCATTCTATACGTCACATATCTGAATGCATTTACGTAATGACTCAAGTTTATCTTTCTGAGACGGAACAAATTCCTGGCCAACAAATCCTTTATATCCTGTTTTTAAAAGTGCCCTCATAATTGCCGGGTAATAGAGTTCCTGTGTCTCATCAAGTTCATTTCTTCCTGGTACTCCTCCCGTATGAATATGGCCAATGGACTGGCTGTATTTGGTAATTGTGTCAATAATATTTCCTTCCATTATCTGCATATGGTAAATATCATACAGCAGCTTGAATCTCTCTGATCCAACCATTTCGCAAAGCGCTGATCCCCAGGTTGTTTTATCGCACTGATAGTCTTTGTGACCATAGCTGTTCAGAAGTTCCATGATGATAGTCACACCATATTTTTCAGCTGAAGGCATAAGTTTGCGCAATCCTTTCGCGCAGTTTATCATGCCTTCATTATTATCCTGTCCTTCACGGTTGCCTGAGAAACAGATAAGGTTTGGAACACCTGCAGCTGCTGCTTTAGGAATCATGTTCTCAAAATCAGTTATCAGTTTCTCATGGTTTTCGATACGGTTAAATCCCTTGGGAATGCCCCAATCTGTTGCATATCCTACTGCACATTTGAGCCCGGCGTTTTTAACTATTGCCCAATCCTTTTCGCCCAGTAATTCAATAGATTCTATTCCCATTTCCTTGCATGCTCTGGCAAGATCCTCAAGCGGGATATCACTATAACACCATTGACTTACTGAATGATGGATATTCCCTTTCAGCTGGGTGGCTCCTTTGCCAACTCCTGCAAAAACGCTGTTTAGAGGGCTTGCTGCAGTTACTAACGCTGCCCCTGCTATACTTCCTATCATTTTTCTTCTATTCATGGTTTATAATCTTTGATAAATTCAGTTTAAAAATAGTAAATATTTTTTTGTTCTCCTTCTAATTTCTTCTTGACCCCTTCCCACCCTTTTCTTTTGATAAACAGGAAAGGGGGTAAATTGACGAACCAAATTAATGTAGGAATCCGGAATATAGCGATCTTGATCTTAATGTTCTATATTTGTGTCAGATATACGAATGTCGGATGATTTTATGAAAATTCCTTCACGACACGATTACAGAGACGGACACACTATCGAACTACTACGAAGCGGAGAAAACTTTTTTGCTGCTTATGAAAAGGCGATAGATGAAGCAAAACAATATATCCATTTTCAGACCTATATTGTTGATGATGACGAGACAGGCAGACGCATTGTGAATGCACTTATAAGAGCTGCAAAAAGAGGGATCAGGGTCTATTTTCTGCTTGATGCATATGGAGGCAACAGTTTTTCGAAAGACCTGATTAACAAGGTTGAAGAAGCAGGCGTTCTTTTCCGGTTATTTTCTCCGAGATTAATAACGAAAGGGTTTCAATTAAGTCTCAGGCTTCATCATAAAGTTCTGCTCGCCGATGGGGATACTGCGATTATTGGAGGAATGAACATTGCAGACCGTTATCATGGGAAGGCAGGTCTTAAAGAGTGGCTCGATTTCGCTATTCTGATAAAAGGCCCCGAATGCGTTCATGTCCTTTTTATTCTTAAGAGGCTATGGAACAGGGCTTTTATCTCAAGGAAGGAGAGATCGAGGGAGACCAGGCATAATCCGGGACAATATGAGGAAAACATAAAAGTCAAAGTTCTTCAGAACAATTGGTACAGAAACAAAATTGAGATATTGAAGAGCTATCGTTCAGCCCTGAAACATGCACAGAACCGGATGACAATTTTTGCAAGTTATTTTTTACCTGGACGAAATGAACGCAGGCTACTGAGGAATGCAAGCCGTCGGGGGGTAGATATTAAAATAGTTCTTTCGGCCGAATCGGATGAGCCTGTTTTCAAAAGGGCAACGAACTTTCTGTATGATTTTATTCTTCGGAATAACATAACTATTTATGAATATCTGCCATCGAATCTGCACGCTAAAGTAGCAACTGTTGATGGCAAATGGAGCACAATCGGTAGTTATAACATGAACCATCTCAGCGATTACGGCAGCGTAGAAATGAATGCAAATATACTTGATAACCAGTTTGCAGAAAAGTTTGAAGGACTTCTTCAGGAGATCATTGAAAAAGATTGCCGGCAAGTGACTTTTGAAGAGTATATCCGGCGTAAAACATGGCTATTCCAGCTGACCGACTGGTTTTCTTACCAGATGATCAGGATCATGATGAGACTCATGTTTGCGCTTGCTGCAAAAAGGTCAAAACCTGTCTAGAACTGATGAAATCCCATTGATACAAACTCCAGCACCTTTGGTAATGATTCCCTCCAGTAGGTCCAGTTGTGAGCACCATCGCGGATCCTGAACTCATGAGGTATTTCTTTCTGCCGCATTGCGATATGCACAAGGCAATTGCCTTCATAAAGAAAATCATCATCACCACAATCGATATACCATCTGACTGTTTTTTTCTGATCATCGGGCATATTCTGAATCAGGTTCAAAACGCTGTAATGCTTAAAGTACGATTCTTTTTCAGCATCTGAAATACCTTCAACTCCCTGCCACAATCTGTAATCCTTCAATTCATCCAGAGTTTTCGGTCCGGTTGCAGCACTTAGGGGGCAGGCAGCTGAAAACATTTCGGGATGATGCAGAGCATAAATGAATGTACCTTCGCCTCCCATTGATAAACCGGCAATTGCTCTGTATCTCTTGTCAGCCTTTATACGATATTCCTTTTCAATGAAGGGCATGAATTCCTGAAAGAAAAAATCCTCATATCGCCATTCCCCTTTTACATCATTTACATATCCGCGCTTCCCGGTATTGGCATCTGGCATTACAATGATCATAGCGGTCGAAGTTCCTGATTTTATTGCTTCATCGGCTATGGTCAGAACTTCACCGAACTGTACCCATCCGGTCTGATCATCACCAGCTCCATGTAACAGGTAAAGGACAGGATAGCTACGTTGTGAAGTTTCGTAATCAGGAGGGAGATATATAGCATATTTCCGGTCCATTTTTAATATTTTACTGGGAACGGTAAGATCATCTTTAACCTTCCCGGTCTGACCATAAAGGCAAAAAGCAAATGCTGATAGCAAAAAGGTTGACAGAAGTTTTTTCATAATCAATTAGTTTTTGTTTAAGGTTATCTGAATTAAGCTAATTTATTAGTTATAAAAGAATTACCTAGGGTCATCATATTTTTTCATCAGGACTGAACCGTACATTCAAATCTTTTACTGAAGCCAGACTTTCCATTAACTCGGGTAAATAGTCTGTAGATGCAATAAAAGTCCATAAGTATGCAACTATGGCATAAATTCTTCCGGTAGTAAATTTATCAACGTCAACGCATATAAACAGTACAGCTATGAAAATGACTACAAGCAAAACTTTAACTGAGCCGTAACTAAATGCGTTCCATCTGGCAATACTGGTTTTAGGAGATATTGTATTGAGATAAAACTGACTGATCTTTGAAGTGTCTCTGCTCTCAATCAGACGAAACAGTTCTTCCTGGTTATCGTGGATATCTTTTTGGAGCAGTGTGACTTTTTTCCGGTTAAGATTATTTATAAAAGCAATAGGGATAATAACTGCAAGACAGACCAGGGCAATTCTGTAATCATAAAAGAATATAGCGATTATTGCTCCGGCTGTGGCAGTCAATTGCCACATAACTTCAGGTAAACGATCTTTAAAAAAGGAGATATATTCTTTTACAAGTTCTGCTCTGACCAGCATTTTGGAAAACTGATCTTCGCGGCATTTTGATTCTATGACTATCTCTGTGGCAATACTTGCATACATTTTAGAATAGATACTGCCATTAAAAAGCCGGTGAAGAGTTCCTCCGACAACATTTATTAAATAAACAAATATCCAGATAATAAGAGGGGTAAAATAATCTATCTTTTCGTGGTCATAAAAGTGATCAATAAGTGAATCCAGTAATTTACCGAAGAATGTCGGTTCAATTATAAACGATACATTTTCAACAAGAACAAAAAGGAGGATTAACGCTATAGGATACTTATGTTTTAATACTATTTCCTTAAAAGTCATTTGTTTCTGTCTTTAGAATATTGGTGGCTAAATTTAGGCAAATAAGTGTTCATTAGCAATGACAGACATCTTCTAATTGACATTCGTGTTTCCCTTGCATAACTTTTTGTGTTCAGATGGCAATTCTTAAATTACTGTACAGTAGTATAATGTAGTATAATGTAGTAAATTGTAGATTCATGAAATTTGTCTAATTTTAATATTCATTAATAATCTGCATATGAGAAAAATATTATTCATTATGGCCATCAGCCTGAGTATAATGAGCTGTAACAGAAATAACAAAGTGGATGGTGTTTATCGCTATTACATGGGGAAAGTTCAAAACTATGATATCTGGATTATAGATGGAAACCAGGTAAGACTGAAAATTTTCAGCTCGTTCCTTTACGGCGGAAATGAACAGCGGTACCCGTTTAATCCAAAAGGAGAAATTTGGATCGATAATGCTATATCATGTGAAGAATACTACCTTACACTGGCTCATGAATTAAATGAACGTCATCTGATGGCGAAATTTGGATGGAAATATATTACTGCTCACGATTCGTCATTATCACTTGAGCAGACAATCAGGCATTCAAATGAAGAGATATGCCAGGCGCATGAGGCTTCCCTGAAAAAAGTTGTCGCGACAGATTATAACAACATCAAAGAAATTAAAAGTCTTCCGGACAGTATTCAGATTAAAAACATATATCGTATTCCGATGGGAACACGTGAAGGGGTTGCGATTTGGATAGTGGATGGTTATATGATACGTAAAAACATTTATCCCGATTTTGGTTTCAGTGGCAACGATCTGTCCTATCATTTTATACCACCAAAAGAGATTTGGATTGATGGACAGGTTTCATGTGACGAAACAGAATATTCTATTGCGACCGAGTTAAAAGAAAGAAAATTGCTTGAGCAGGGAAAATCTTATGATGACGCTTATAGTGATGCTATTGACATAACTTTAAAACTACGCGAGGATATGGCTAAACTTGTAAAATCTCATTTCAGGATTGCAATTCCTGATTCAATAACCATGTATGCCGGTACTATTGACCCTAACGAAAAATAGTCTTCCCGGAAATAGAATGCATACCTTTCTGAATATTAATACATGGAACAAAAATCCATCGAAAGGTGTTTTATGAATAAAGAAAAAATGATAATGCATCTCTTTAATATTGCCAATTTCAAGGTCGACGGCGGTGCAATGTTCGGAGTTATTCCCAAAGTGCTATGGTCGCGTGTTTATTCATCGGATGAAAATAACCTCATTGATCTTACACTGCGGTCAATGGTGATTGAAACAGCAGGACATGTGATTCTGATTGACACCGGGTGGGGAGATAAGCAGGATGAGAAATTCTTCCGGCACGTAAATCTGCATGGGGGCGAAGGATTAATTGATGGGCTTAAGAACAGAGGCTATGGACCTGAAGATATTACTGATGTTTTCCTGACACACTTGCATGCCGATCATTGCGGGGGAGGGGTGAAGAAAATAAAGGGAAGTCATAACTATGAACTGACCTTCCCGGGAGCAACCTATCATGTCAGTCGTACACAATGGGAATGGGCTGCAAAAAATAATCTACGTGAAGCTGATTCATTTCTTGAAGAAAACATATTGCCTATCGGGAATAGCAGACATCTTAATCTCGTGGAGGAAGAGGGAGAATTGTTTCCCGGTTTTTCGGTAATGATTTGTTACGGGCACACTCCCGGACTGATGATCCCGTTGATTAAATATAAGGATAAAACCCTCGTTTATACCGGAGATCTGATTCCTACGATTGCCCATATTCCGCTTATCTGGAACATGAGTTACGATATTGAGTCGCTTAAAACAATTGAAGAAAAACGAAGACTGCTTAATGAAGCTCTGGCCGGTGGTTACATATTTGTTTTTCAGCATGATGAACACATTGAATGCTGCAATCTTGAAATGACTCCAAAAGGGATAAGAGCCAAAGAAAAATTTGAATTCAAAAACATTTCTTCATAATTGTTAATTAATTAACACAAGAATTATGGCAGAATTTATTTACGAGAAACCTTTTCAGATCGAGAGGGACTCCACTACATACAGACTGCTGACAAAGAAGTATGTTAAAGTAATTGAAGAACGAGGCAGGAAGATCCTTGAAGTGGATCCAAAAGGTCTGGAAGTACTTGCCAAAGAAGCTGTTTCTGATCTTTCTTTTTACCTCAGGACATCGCACCTTGAAAAACTTGCTGCAATCCTTGACGATCCGGAAGCAACGGATAATGACCGTTTTGTTGCCTATATGATGCTTCGTAATACCGTGATTTCATCAAAAGAAGATCTCCCATGGTGCCAGGATACCGGAACTGCAATAGTAATAGGTAAAAAGGGAGAGGATGTCCGTACCGGAGGCAATGATGCCGAGTACCTTTCAAAAGGGATATTTGAAACTTTTAAGGCAAAAAATCTCAGATATTCACAGGTTGTCCCATTTTCTATGTTCGAAGAAAAAAATACCGGAACTAATCTCCCTGCCCAGATTGATATTTATTCTACCGAAGGCAGTTCCTATGAGTTTCTTTTTATAACAAAGGGAGGTGGCTCCGCTAATAAAACATTCCTGTACCAGCAGACCAAGTCGTTGCTTAATGAAGAGTCTCTCATTAAATTTGTAAAGGAGAAGATAAAGGAACTCGGCACTTCAGCCTGTCCACCTTATCATCTGGCGCTTGTTATCGGAGGGACTTCCGCTGAGGCTACACTTAAAACAGTCAAAGAGGCTTCTGCCGGTTATCTCGACCAGCTTCCGCTGACAGGTAATGCATCCGGCCGTGCATTCCGCGATATTGAGTGGGAAAAGAAAATTGAAAAAATATGCCATGAATACGGAGTCGGCGCTCAATTCGGAGGTAAATATTTTGTTCACGACGTCAGGGTTGTCAGATTACCACGACATGCAGCTTCGTGCCCGGTAGGGCTTGGTGTAAGCTGCAGTGCCGACAGAAATATTAAAGCGCACATAACGGGAAAAGGTATCTTCATTGAAGAACTTGAGAAGAATCCTGCACGTTTTATGCCGGCCAAAGCACCGGAGCTGGAAAAACCTGTAGAAATCAATCTTGATCGTCCTATGAATGAAGTTCTTGCCGAACTGGCGAAATATCCTGTAAAGACAAGGTTGAATCTCACGGGTACCCTTATAGTCGCAAGGGATATTGCACATGCTATGATTAAAAAGATGCTGGATGAAGGCAAACCAATGCCTGAATATTTTAAAAATCACCCTGTTTACTACGCAGGCCCGGCTAAGACACCTGAAGGTATGCCATCGGGGAGTTTTGGACCTACTACAGCCGGCCGGATGGATTCTTATGTAGATCTTTTCCAGAGTATTGGCGGATCATTAATTATGCTGGCTAAAGGTAATCGCAGCAGACAGGTAATTGAAGCCTGCAAAAAACATGGGGGATTTTATCTCGGATCAATCGGCGGACCGGCAGCTATACTGGCGGCAGAGAACATTAAATCAGTCGAGATTGTTGATTTCGAAGAACTTGGTATGGAAGCAATCCGTCAGATCCGGGTCGAGAATATGCCTGCCTTTATTATTACTGATGATAAAGGGAATGATTTTTTTGATGAATACAATAAATAAAAGGGGAGAAAGGGAAATTGGGGGAAGAGGAGACTTTGCGACCTTTGCGGTTAAAGGATTTTTCTTTTATATTTCCAAAAAGCAATAAAAAAAGCGAAACTCACCCAGACAGTAAGCACAATAAAACTCAAATGCAGTGACTTAAATTCTGCAATGAACCCTAACAATACAGGCCCTACCAGAAAACCAATATTGGTAGTGGCAGCAATAAATGAAACACCATCGGCTGTTTTTACTCCATCGACGTTTGAAGCCAGCCGATATACCTCAGGAACAATAACAGAAAAACCAAGGCCGATCACAAAAAAACCAGGAATTGTAAAGATCGGGTTTAGAATTAAGACCAGTGAGAAGCCTGTCATAGCGATCAGGCTTGACCAGGTGATCAATTGCCATGAGCCAAGTTTTTTACTTAACGAATCGCCGGTAAAACGCCCAATCATCATTGCGAGCGAGAATGCTGAATAGCCGAACCCTATATATTTAATATTCAGAAGTATTATCTTTTTCAGATACAAAGCACTCCAGTCTGCTATAGCACCTTCAGATACCATTACAACAAGACCAACCAGAGCTATAACAACAAGCGGCATTATTTTATTATGTTTATGTTTTTCTTGTATGGGCTGCTCCCCTTTCCTGAAAAAATACTGTGACTTTAATCTGGTTTGAATGATTTGTATTAAGAGGACGAGAACAGTAATATGCAGAATTGGATTATGCACTACGGCAGCAATGAAACTCCCTGTTGCCGAGCCAATCATTCCGCCAAGACTCCAAAAACCATGGCTCCCCGACATGATGTACACACCATCCTGCTTTTCAATGGTTGCCGTTAATGAGTTTAACGAAATTGCATAGGACGAACCTGCCATCCCAAAGAAGAACAGGCTTATACAAAGTGAGACATAATTAAAAGCCAAAAAAGGACCAAAAAAACAAATACAATATATTAATAGTGCGAAATATGTGTACCTGCCAACACCTATCCTTTCGATTAAGTGCCTGCAAATGCGGATCATGAAAAATGCGCCCAGGGCAGTAAAAAAGATTGCTTTGCCTATTCTGCCTTCAGTAATCCCGATTTTCTCAGCAATATGAGGAATGTATGTTACCCATGTGCTGAAAATAAGGCTGAAGCAGGAATACAGAAAAGCAGAAGCAAAATATTTTTTGTGCTGGAGGAAAAATTTTATTGAAATCATGTCTGCCCGGCTTCCCTTAGTTACTCAACTATCTCAATCAGAAAGATATCGTGTCTGTCAAGATCATGCCAGTACTTAATAGAGTTTTTCCTTACCAGTTCCCAGTAAATGTTACTATCGAGACTATTGACAAAATTTATCTCTTTCAGATCAGAAATGATCTTTTCTGTAATCTGAGGTTTTAGGGTCAGTTTTATTTTCCGGTTCATATATTTGAATTCAGCTGATGGAGTTGTCGGTAAATCGTTCTTTACAGTCAGTAATCCATGACCGGGAGTTGATCCGGTACTGACCTGCAAGCCATCATTTATACAACTAAGCGGAGGATCTGAACCCGCAAATGAAATTGTGCTGAATTCGTCAACACCAGTGTCGAAATATTCTCTTGCCCTTATTCCCATTTTGACCCCGACAATGGAAAAAACACCGAGATGACGATGCAGTTCGTTGGTAATTACTGACGATGTCCATTCATCCATTCCGTATTTCTTAATAATTTCAGCCACAAATGGTTCAACATCGGAAGAATAGAAAGATGAGTCAGTTGGGAATATCTTAATTACCTGATTTTTTGCAACTGTTTCTCCGGATAGTATTTTTAATGTGCTTTCTCTGAGAAGAGCTATATTTTCAGGGGGACACACAAAATCATCAGCTATAGTATCGTGCTGAAAAAGCTTAGGATATTGCAGATAAAGAGAAACCATTTCATCGGTTGCCAAATATGAAAATTCATGGTTTTTTGCAACTTCAGCTCTGAAGAATTCTGAAACCCTGGATGCATAAATTGTAGGTATCTCCGAGATATTTTTTATTATCAGTTCATTATAAAATGTCTCATTGCCAAAGCCTCTGACAGATTTGACCGGAATATCACCTTTTATGACTTTCTCAGCCGCCGGAACATCAATCTGATAATTAAAAGATTTTTTATCAATTAATCCATTTGAACTCCAGATAATCTCTTTAACCTGCTGTCTGAAAATCGGAATCTCCTTCATGGCTAAAGAAACTGTTGACATCCCTCCAAGACAGATAAAACTGACTTTGGTTGTTTCTGCTGTCAAAACCCCATTTATAACGCTGATACAATCAGGAACATTTTTTTCATCCAAACCATTCTCGTTCCCCCATAATGTATTTAAAGCGACAGGGAAGTCAGGTGATTTGAAATTACAGTTTCTGTTTATCCCTACAGGTACACCTTCATGCCAGAAAGAATTAAGCAGGCTTTTTACCTTAATATATACATTTTCTGTATTGAGAGCCCCCGGGGAAACAGTTATTGCCAGAACCCTTACATCGGGAGAGGCAAGAAGCATCATAATAGCTCTAATGTCATCAATACCGCCATCAGTGTCGATTATCACATAATGGCTTGGTTTCCAGGGATGTGAAAAAAGTGAGATATTAAGTGTAAGGCTTATAAGAATAATTAATATTCTTTTCATGGTATATGTATTTGCTGCAAAAATACTCAAATATATTTTTAGTGAAAATGAATAATACCTGCATCGCATGTTAGATAAATTTTTATCTTGAACCCCATATATTTTAAATTATGAAACGATTTCTTTTATGGTTTTTCCCCGGGCTGATTGTCGGAGCATTGCTTATCCTTGGCGGGGGAAAGGCTTTGCATATGACATCAACTAACAATTATTGTGTCTCATGTCATATTCATCCGGTGGCAGACGCATCGTGGAAAAAATCTGTGCATTTTGATACACGATCGGGATACAGAATTGCCTGTGTTGATTGCCATCTGCCTCCGAAAGGCAAAGGTTATCTCTGGGCAAAAGGGAAGACAGGTTTACGGGATATCTGGAGCAAATGGACTAAGGACTCAGCTTCATTTAACTGGGCCGACAAAGAACGTCTTGAAGCTGCACGGGGGTATGTTTATGAAAGCAGCTGTATCAAATGCCATGAGAATCTTTTCCCGGGAAAACTTTCAAAGGCGGGAGAGGATGCACACCTATATTATACACAGACAAAAAAAACAGACGAACTTCATTGCATTAACTGTCACCTTAATGCAGGACATTTTATAGAGGGGTATACCCATGGAAGCAATTCTACATTTGGAAATACCTCTTCTGCAGCAAAAGAGATCTTTATTGAACCTGCAAAGGTTAACGAATTTAAAAACTTCACAGAACGCATACCGAAATCACCGATCGCGTTTAACATGGTAGCTATCCCCGGTGGAAGATTCAGGATCGGGAGTCCGGCTACCGAACCTTTCAGAAAGGACGATGAAGGACCTGTCAGAGAAGTTGAATTAAGCCCGTTTTTTATGGCAGAAATAGAAGTTTCGTGGGATGAGTATCTGGCATTTTACGTTCAGACAGCTGCCGAAGGCAGGTCCACAGATACGGAAGGGTTGAGAACCCGGAAGGCCTCAGAAACTGATGCTATTTCCGGAGCTACACCTCCGTACGGGCAACCCGACCAGGGATGGGGACTGGGCAAAAGACCTGCCATTTCTTTTTCTTTTCATGCAGCAGAAACATACTGTAAATGGTTGAGCAAAGTTACGGGTAAGAGCTATCGTCTCCCCACAGAAGCAGAGTGGGAATATGCCTGCAGGGGAGGTTCAACAGGCCCCTATTTTTTCCCGGGCGACCCAAAGAAATTTGAGAAAACCGGATTAAAATCAAAACTATCGGAAAACGATACAACAGTTATTAATACTTATGTAATATTCAAAGGCAATAGCCCAACAAAAACACAACCTCCCGACCGGGTAAAGCCCAACCCATTCGGATTAAGGAATATGGCCGGGAACGTGGCTGAGTTCTGTTCCGACTGGTATCAACCGGATGCATATTCACGATATCCTGAAGGAATTGTCAAAGATCCGAAGGGTCCGCAGCAAGGAACTGAGCATGTTTTACGCGGTGGTTCATTTCAAAGTACAGCTTCAGCATTAAGGAGCGCTGCCAGGGATTATACAAGAACAGAGTTGTGGTTGAAAACCGACCCGCAGATGCCGAAAAGTATCTGGTGGTACTCCGACTGTTTCAATGCCGGGTTCAGGGTAGTATGTGAATTTGATAATAAGACCGGAAAGTTGTAAATTGGCATTCAGAATAATCTAAACTATATTTAATATGAAAAATTCAAGTATTTCAAGGCGTAATTTTCTTGGTAAAGCAGCAACAGTAGGAGTAGCAGGTGTAATTGTTCCTTCTATCATAACCAGCTGTGCCCGGGAAACAAAAAAGGTCGTTCCAATTCCGACTATGCTTGATCAGGCTCCTGACGGACCCGTTATTAAAGCCGGAGTTATTGGCTGCGGTGGTCGCGGAACCGGTGCAGCAATTAACTTTCTGAGTGCCGGACCAAATCTCAAGATTGTTGCTCTGGGCGATACCTTTCAGGATCGTATAGATTCCTGCAGAGCTGAGATTTTGAAGCAAAAAAATCAGGAAGTTCCTGTTGATAAATGTTTTGTAGGCTTCGATGCCTATCAGAAAGTTCTTGATGCCGGTGTTGACCTGGTTATTCTTGCCACTCCTCCTTTCTTCCGTCCCGATCATCTTGCAGCAGCAATACAGGCTAAAAAACATGTTTTTGCTGAAAAACCCGTCTGCGTTGACCCGGTTGGTGCAAGGTCAGTAATGGCTACGGCTCAGAAAGCTAAAGGAATGGAATTGTGTATAGTTACTGGTACCCAGCGCCGGCACCAACGTGATTATATTGCAGCCTGGCAACAGGCTCAGGAAGGAAAAATTGGAGATATAGTTGGCGGGAATGTATGGTGGAACGGCGGAAAACTTTGGCATCGCGATCCAAATGCAAAATGGAGCGAAATGGAATACATGATCCGCGACTGGGTTAACTGGTCATGGCTCTCAGGCGACCATATTGTAGAGCAGCATGTTCATAATCTCGATGTAATGAACTGGTTCACAGGTACACATCCTATAAAGGCAGTAGGATTCGGATCAAGGCTCCGCCGTGTCACCGGGAATCAATATGATAATTTCAGTGTTGACTTTACTTTTGAAAATGGAATGCATTTTCATAGTATGTGCCGCCAAATAAATGGGTGTGTAGATAATGTATCTGAAAGAATCCAGGGATCAAAAGGTTCGACTAACTGCCATAACTCAATTATAGATCTGGCTGGAACTGAAGTATGGAAATATAAATACCCTCTTGATAAAGACGGCAAACCAACAAACAGCGTAAGTGTTGACCCTTATGTTCAGGAACATATTGATCTAGTCACAGCTATCCGTGCAGGCAAAACCATAAATGAAGCAGAAAATACAGCTATTTCAACTATGATTGCAATTATGGGCCGTATTTCTGCCTATACAGGTAAAGAGACTACTTATGAAGAAATGATGAACTCCGACCTCAAACTTGGACCGAAGGTATTTGCGTTAGGCCCGGTTGATGTTGATAAAACAGTGCCCATAGCAGGATTGGCTTATGTTCCTGAACCAGCACCAGCTAAGTAATTTATATTTATCAATAATGATTATATGGATCATTCAAGAAGAGACTTTTTAAAAAAAGCCACTGCTACAGGAGCCGCTATTTTAGCTGCTCCTACAGTTTTTGGTACCGGCGCTTTTCCTAAGAAACAGAAAGCTGCCGATGCAACTGCTCCATTCAAACTTAAATATGCTCCAAGCATAGGGATGTTTCATGAACATGCCGGCAATGACATTATCGATAACATAAAGTTCTGTTATGATATGGGCTTCAGGGCAATGTTCGATAACGGACTGATGGGAAGGCCCGTAGACGACCAGGTTAAGATCGCCAATGAAATGCATCGTCTTGGGATGGAACTTGGACCATTCGTGTTGTATGCCGATTTTGCTGTTACTTCATTTGTTCTTAATAAGCCGGAAATACGCGAGATGCTGGTAAACAAGATGAAAGAGGGTGTTGAAGTGGCTAAACGGACCGGTGTAAAGTGGGCTCTCGTTGTTCCGGGCAGATACGATGAAAAACTCCATAGAGATTTTCAGACAGCTAATGTAATTGACAACCTGAGGTACTGTTGTGATGTTATGGAACCGGCAGGACTGACAATTGTTCTCGAACCGTTGAACACTCTTCATGATCATCAGGGGCTGTTTCTAAACGGCATACCTCAGGCCTATGCTATTTGCAGAGCTGTAAACAGACCTGTATGTAAGATTGTTGACGATATTTATCATCAACAGATAACAGAGGGAAACCTGATCCCAAATATTGAGGCTGCCTGGAGTGAGATTGCTGCTTTCCATCTGGGCGATACACCAGGACGTAATGAACCGGGTACGGGGGAGATCAACTTTAAAAATGTATTTAAATATATTTATAGTCGAAAATATGAAGGTGTCCTTTGTATGGAACACGGAATAAGTATGAAAGGCAAAGAAGGAGAGGAACGTGTAATACAGGCTTATCGGGAATGTGATAGTTATGAGGTATAAAAAAGCTTTATTATGAAGAAAACCATTAATATATTTTGTGCAATAGCTATAATCATGGTGTTTTCATCCTCATGTTATAGTCAAACCACCCGGTTATTTGCAGGCAGATATACCGAAACAGGGGGAAAAGGTTTGTTTTGCTTCGATCTGAACCGCGAAGCGGGTACTTTCAAATTATTATCTGAAGCAGATGCCGGACCAAACCCTTCATATTTTTGTATTGCAAAAAAGAAGGGGTTGATCTATGCAGCAGACGAGGTTATGGAATTCAATGGTGTTAAGGGTGGAGGAGTGACCACTTTAAAATATAATCCGCAAAACGGGAATATTGAAAAGGTTAAAGAGTTGCTCGTACCTGATGGCGGGCCATGTTTCATATCCTTATCTCCCGGAGAGGATTATTTATTAATGGCAAGTTATTCCAGCAGTTCAATTGCTGTTGTAAAGCTGGATGATAAAGGTATAGCAGAGAGAGTAACTGACACTATTTCATTCGCAGTTAATGATGGTAAAGTCTCTCATCCACATATGATTTCATTTGACCCCGCCGGGAAGAAAGTTTACCTGACTGACCTGGGATTAGACCGGATTGTTATTTATGATTTTGATGCGGTTTCAGGTCATCTGAAACAAATAGAAAATGGCATTGTTAATTTTCCGAAGGGCACAGGTCCACGACATTTTGTGTTTAATTCAGCAGGAACAAAAATGTATGTCATATGTGAACTTAATTCTACCATTTCTGTCTTTGATGTTGACACAAAAGGAGGACTTAAATTAATTCAGACATTGACAACATTGGACGAAGGTTTTAAAGGAGAAAGTGATTGTGCAGATATTCACCTGGGGATTAACGGGCAATATCTCTATGGATCAAACCGGGGCGAAAACACTATTGTTGTGTTCAGGATAGGGACTGACGGGAAACTGTCTCTCCAGGGACGAACTTCGTGCGGAGGAAACTGGCCAAGGAATTTTGTGATCGATCCTTCAGGTAAATATCTTCTGGCTGGAAATCAAAAATCAGGGAATATTTCACTTTTTAAAATTGACGCAAAAAGCGGGATTCCGGTTCTGTCTTCAGGTGAATATAAACTTGAGGCTCCTGCCTGCCTGAAGTTTTAAACTGACTTGTTTCCAACTATATTATTTATTTCCTTAAGTACTCTTTCGTACTTTCAACAAGCGCGTAATTTTTAAGAGTACTTAAAGTTGAATAGTGAACATCTTCAGCTTTTATTATTTTTTCTCCGAATTTCAGATCTTTCGTCGCACAGGCATCATGAATCAGGATGCATTTAAATCCATAATCACTTGCAGCTCTTGTGGCTGCTTCTACACACATGTGAGTCTGCATGCCGCAAATGACCAGAGTGTCTATTTTATTTGTTTTAAGGAAATCAAGAAGGTCTGTACCGAGGAAACAATTCACGGCATTTTTGGAGACAATTTTTTCCGCCGGCAAAGGTTTGACTATGTCGTTTATTTTCCCTCCGGGTTCTGAATTGTGCCGGACATGAATAACGGTCAACTTCTCCTTTCTGAAATTATCGAGTAACAAAGCTGCGTTTGCGGCGGCTTTTTCAGGTTCAACAAGTGCTGACTTTCCACCCGGGAAATAGAAGTCCTGGATATCAATCAGTAAAAGCGCTTTTTTCCCTGATTGTGCAGAAATATTCAGGATGATCAAAAATAGAATAAGTACAGTTAAAATAGTTTTTTTCATATTATTAATCTTTTGGCGAAAGTTTAACAATCATTAAAGAATTTACAAAGATATTGAATTCTTCTTCCTGTATATTTGACCCTGTTTTATTACAAAAAAAATGAAACGACTGATAGATTTTTATCCACAAATTTATTTTAAAAGAGCATCCGGTTTTACAATTATTGCACTGATTGCAATGCTGATTTTTTACCTGGCTTCAGAAAGGATAGCAGGAAACCATTCAAAAACTATCGATATTTATAACCTGATCTGCAGAATATTCAATATAGTGCCTGCAAAAAACGACCTTTGTATTTTCCCACAAGGGGGAAAAAATCCTCCGGATTCCACTGTAATTTACTAAATATCTAAGAATTGTCTCCCCCTTGGGGGAGATGCCGCGAAGCGGCAGAGGGGTATTAATCCTCAAAACAAATCCCCTTTAGGGGAGATGCCGCGAAGCGACAGAGGGGTTTAACTCACTGAGTGAAATCCTCTTTAGATTTTATTTGTATTTCCGAATTTTCTCCGTATAATTATTATCAAAATCAGATCTAATATGAACCGTCAAAAATATGTTGAAGAATTAAAAAAACAGTCGGATAAAGTCTGGGATATTATTGTTATAGGTGGCGGTGCTACAGGCCTTGGAGTTGCTCATGATGCTGCTTCACGCGGATTTAAGACATTGTTACTTGAACAATCTGATTTTGCTAAGGCCACTTCTTCCCGTAGCACAAAGCTGGTTCATGGCGGGGTAAGATATATGGCCCAGGGTGACCTTCTTCTGGTAATGGAAGCATTACATGAGAGAGGATTAATGTTAAAAAATGCACCTCATCTGACCTTTAATCAGGAATTTGTAATTCCTGTTTATACCCTGTGGGATGTTTTTATGTACACGGTGGGTCTTAAATTTTATGATCTCCTGGCCGGACACTTGAGTATGGGGAAATCCTATTTTATCAATCGGGAAAAAACCTGCTCTCGTTTACCTCTGTTAAATTCAAAAGGATTGAAAGGAGGTGTTGTGTATCATGATGGTCAGTTTGATGATTCACGCATGGCATTTGCTCTGGCAGAATCATGTGCCCGATATGAAGGGATTGTGCTTAACTATTTCAAAGTAACCGGTCTTCTGAAGGATGAGAGAGGGAAAATAAACGGTGTGAGTGCCAGGGATATTGATTCAGACGAGGAATTCAATCTGAAAACCAGACTTGTTATTAACGCAACAGGGGTATTTGCTGATGAGGTTGCAAGGATGGACGATCCATTATCAAAACCTACAATCAGACCAAGTCAGGGTGTACACATTGTTCTGGATAAATCCTTCCTCCTGAGCAACTCGGCTATCATGATCCCAAAAACGGATGACGGAAGAGTCCTCTTTGCTATTCCATGGTATAATGAGGTTGTGATAGGAACAACAGATACTCCTCTTGACACAATAAGTCTTGAACCTGTTGCACTTGACGAAGAGATCAGTTTTATTTTGCGGACAGCTGAAAAATATCTTGTAAAACCTCCAAAACGTGAGGACATACTTTGTATTTATGCAGGATTGCGCCCCCTTGCAGCCAATCCTGATAATCCTGCCTCAACCAAAGAGGTATCACGCAGGCATAAAATAACCCTTGCCCCTTCCGGACTTCTTACTATTATTGGAGGGAAATGGACAACTTACAGGCGGATGGCTGAAGAGACTATTAACAGAGCAATTAAAGCAAGTCTTTTGGGGAAGGCGAAATGTGTTACTTCAAAACTTAAGCTGACAACGCTGACTTCAAATAATTCTTCAAAAAGGTTGCATATTTATGGAGATCATTCCATTGATATCGAAAAGATGATATCTGAAAACACGGAATTGGGAATACCTATTGATCCACGTTTGCCTTATACAAGGGCTGAGATCATTTGGATCTGCAGGAATGAAATGCCGTTCATGCTGGAAGATATACTTGCAAGAAGGACCCGATCTTTATTTCTTAATGCCCGTGCAAGTGCAGAAATTGCTCCTGAAGTTGCTGGTTTGATGGCTAAGGAATTTGGGCATGATCAAAATTGGCAAAAGGAACAGGTAGAGTTGTATAATGAATTAGTAAAAAACTATATATAGGAGTTTGAAATTCACCTAATAACAAGGAATATGAAAGAATTCATTTTAGCTCTCGATCAAGGGACTACAAGCTCGCGTGCAATTGTTTTTGACCATAATGGACTTCCGGTAACAAGTGCACAAAAGGAATTTACCCAGTTTTATCCGAAACCAGGCTGGGTTGAGCATGATCCGGATGAAATCTGGTCAACACAGGCCGGAGTCGCACTTGAGGCAATTACTAAAGCCGGAATCGAAAGCGTCAACATTGCTGCGATTGGTATTACAAACCAACGCGAGACTACGGTAGTTTGGAACAGAAAAACAGGCAAACCTGTTTACAATGCTATTGTATGGCAGGACAGACGGACCGCAGATTTCTGTGATAAGTTAAAGAGCGGGAGGCATAGCTCAAAGATCCTTGAAAAAACAGGTCTGATTATCGATGCCTATTTTTCCGCAACAAAAGTCAGGTGGATATTGGATAACGTGAAGGATGCAAGGAGACTTGCAGAAGATGGACAGCTGGCATTTGGAACAATTGATTCATGGCTGGTATGGAACCTTACCCGGGGACAATTACATTTAACAGATGTTTCAAATGCTTCAAGGACTATGTTATTTAATATTCATACCCTTAAATGGGATGAGGAGTTACTCAGAATATTTAACATACCCTCTTCTATGCTTCCTGAAGTCAGGTCTTCGAGCGAAATATATGGGAAAACGGAGGGACAGTTTGCAACCTCAATACCTGTTGCCGGAATTGCCGGCGATCAGCAGGCAGCTCTTTTCGGACAGATGTGCATCGAACCGGGTATGGTTAAAAACACGTACGGGACAGGTTGTTTTATGATGATGAACATAGGAAGTAAGCCGATTGAATCAAAAAGCAAACTTCTCACTACAATAGCCTGGAGAATCGGTAATGACACACAATATGCCCTTGAAGGGAGCATATTCATTGCCGGGGCAGTTGTTCAGTGGCTTCGCGATGGTTTGGGAATTATTAAAAGTTCCGTTGATATAGAGAAACTGGCAGCAAAAGTAAAAGACAGTGAGGGAGTCTATTTTGTCCCCGCTTTTGCAGGGCTTGGTGCTCCACACTGGAACCAGCATGCACGTGGCATGCTGGTTGGTATTACCAGAGGTACCACATCAGCACATATTGCCCGT
>PLNF01000070.1 GCA_003141715.1 Bacteroidales bacterium
CCGACACGGTTGACAATTGGAACTTGGACACATTGTGTGGTTAACGTCACCCCAACTGCAGTAGAAACGTGGCTCAATGGAGTATTTTGCACAAAAAAAGCAAGGGAATACAACACATATTTTAATAGCAATACGGAGCCGGTCCTTATTGGAAACTGTTATGACAGCGGTGACGGAAGCAACAATCATTTCAATGGAATTCTCGATGAATTAAGAATTTACAACAGGGGATTGACAAATAAGGAAATATTAACTTTGTTCAAAGAATAATATATCAGACCTTATATACATCAAGTTTATAAGTTAAAGAACCTTTATATCAAGCATAAATAATTATTATTCAGACCTGATATTACGGTGCTCTTCACCTAAGAGTGCATTTAAATTCAGAACTTGCAACACTCTGAACAGATCAATTGGATATATTTGCATCAAACTGGCGGAAGATATTCTGATGAACATACTGGTACTCACACATTCTTATCCTGATTCTAACAATAAATGGCGCGGAGTTTTTGTACAGGAACAGGTTAACGCCTTAAGTATAAAGCATGATGTTTTTGTAGTCTATTTTAAAGTTGATTATTCGCATTTTGCTCCCTTTTCTGGATACTCATTTTTGACAAAACATAGCGGAAGAGTAACGGAATATGAGGTTACTGTTAACAAATCTTTTCCGGTCATTAATCAAATAAAATATTTATCAAATACTTACCGGTTTATTAGAGATGAGATCCTAAAGCAAAAAAAGATAGACATTATTCATAGTCATTTTTCTTATCCCGGAGGATTTCTGGGGACAATAATTCAAAAAAGAAAAAAGATAGCAGGTATCATTACCGAACATACCTGGATCAAAAAATATTTCAGAAGCCGGATTCATAGGCTGTGTGTTCTTTATGCTCTCAAAAATTCTACAGGTGTTATTTCTGTAAGTAATGCTTTAAAGAACGATATTTCACTATATTGTAACCGTCATGTTTCGGTAATTCCCAACGTAATTGATATTGATAAGTTCCATTCTGCAAAAAAACAAAGGGGAAAAACACTTAATATAGGGCTTCTCGGAGGAATGGGAAATTACAGGAAAGGATTAGATATTTTAATAAATTCTGTTTCTCTTTTAAGAGAGATGGATTTATTGGTTCATATCGGTGGTGATGGTATCTATCTTGATAAGTTTAAAACTCTGTCAAAAGAATTAGGTGTTTACGAAAAATGTAAATTCTATGGCGAGATATTAACAGAAGATATACCCGGTTTTTATTCCCATCTGGATGTATTTGTTCTGGCAAGTCGTGATGAAACCTTTGGCGTTGTTGTTGTTGAAGCTATGGCATGTGGTTTACCAGTTATAGCAACCGACTGTGGAGGACCAAAGGAAATAATAACGAAGGAAACCGGATTATTGGTTGAAAAGGAAAATCCGGAGGATCTTGCCAGGGCAATATTGTTTATGTCAGAAAACCTGCATTCTTATGATAGTGATTCAATCCGAAAATATGCTGAGGAAAAATTTGGACAGAAGTCTTATGTTGAGAGTATTACCCGGCTTTATCAGGATATTTTAACTGGAAAGTCCTAATTACGGAATCTGACCCTGAGCTGTGTAAAAGCCATTTTTAACTGAACGCTGCGAAGACGCCAGGAATACAAAATTAAAACCATGACCTTCTGTTTATTGCATTCTTTGTGGTTAATGAATGTTACTTTTTAGCAAAGCAAAATAATTTGTACCAATAATTTTTCCTGTAAATCCTTCGTTTATCAATTTCATTCTGTCTTCAGCAAAATAAAAAACAGACCAGAATAATCTTTGGGGTAATGGTTTCGAACGCACCCTTGTAGTACGGTTTTTCTTATACATTTCATAAAAAGACTTATCGAAAAACCCTATCGAGGTAAAACTCGCGATAACCTCAAATCCGGCGTTAGTTACTAATCGGCGTGCATCTTCTTCATCATAACAGCGAAGGTGACCTGAAGGATCCTGTTCACCATATTGCCGGTTCCTGGTTTTAAATGACTTCTCAAGAGGCAGATTAATAAGCACATACGATGACGTTTTTTTAACCATTTCCATAAATCCCAAATCATCAGGTATGTGTTCAACAATGTCTGAAAGAACTATAAGATCATAACGATGATTTTGAATTTCGTCTGGAATAACACTGATAAATTCCTCTAAGGTTCCATGAAATAATTTGCAATCAGGATAAAGATTTTTTGCAACCTCAATATTATTACCGGATATATCAATCCCTATTCTTTTTTTTAAATGGAGCCTGTCGGCAATATTATTTAATAATACCCCGAAAGCACATCCGACTTCAAGAATATTCTCAACCTTAAAACCTGCAGGGATAAGCTGGATAAGTTTTCGGACTTTCCAATCTACCGTTATAGTATAATCTTCCCGTTTATCGGGATCATTTCTGAATGCAACATAATCAGGTTGCTTATCATAGAATAATTCAAAATCCATATTATCAGTTTTTTCTTAAAATATAAACCAGCGACCGGCCTTTCTTTGGACCCGTCATGAATGGATAAAAGAACGGTAGAAAGATATTCCTGAATACAGAAAAAGTCGAAAGCCCGAATAAATGGAAAAATGGAATTGTTCCGGCATATCCCTTCTTTAAAATATCCATTTTATAAAAACTAAACATATTTTCGAGCTGAACGTAGGACAATGGAGTAATATGCCCATGGGCCAGATCTGTTTTCTCATAAGCTAAAAGTGTGCCTCTCATGAAAAACCTGAGTCTCGATGGGAAACTGGAGATGTTAGGTGTACTAAGCACAATAATTCCGCCTTCTTTTAAAACAGACAGGCAGTCGCTTAGATATTTCCATGGATTATTAAGGTGTTCTAAAATTTCAACCGTTACCACCATATCATACTTTTCAGAAATAGAATTAAGAATCTCCGCTTTATTAAGGTCAAGTTTAAATTTTCCGTGAACTTGTGCTTTTATCTGATCAGTATCAATATCGCAGGCATCAACTATCATACCTGCATCGATAAGTCTTTGAGAGAAAGCTCCCTGTCCGCAACCGAAATCAAGTATGTGCATTCCCTTTTTCAAAAATGGGTTCAATATTTCAAAAATGTCAGAATGAAGTCCATGGGCAGCTAATACCTTTATTCCTTTATAGTCAGGCGGCTTAATATCTCCTATTTTAATAAACATAAAAGACAGATTAGGATTATTGTTTGTAAAAATACCAAAAACTGTCTTCTTTTTTGCCATGATCAACAGTTTCTTCAGACAATCATGATTAAGACTTTCACATTTGATGATTACAACCAATTTTAAAAAACTTGTCACACAGGGATTTTAAAGCTAAATTGTATCTTCGCAATGATTTTAGAATTTTGTAACCTTTAAAAAAATGATAAGGGTAACAGATTTGTTGAATATCATATTATGTTAAAATCAATTAAAATATCTTTAAAAGACACACTGATTTACGGCTTAGGGAACATTGCTGTTAAGGTTGTCGGATTGATTTTGATCCCACTTTATACTGATCCAAAGTATTTTTCAATTGATGAATTCGGGATACTCGGAATACTTGAGATATCAGCTCTCGTTTTAACTGCATCGATGGCATCTGCTTTACCTCAAAGCCTCACAAGGTGGTTTTGGGATAAGGATTACAAAGACAATCAGAAAGGCATTTTTTTCATGACCTTTGCAACACAAATGATTGTTTCATTAGCATTTTGCCTGTTACTGATTCCTCTTTCCGGCAAAATTTCAGTTTTAATATTTTCAAAAACTGACTGGTCCAGGGTAATAACGCTTGTTATTCTTGCTTCCGCTATTCAGGCAATAAATAATATCATCAACACACTGATGCGGCTCCAGTCAAGATCATTGCTTTATACAATAACTAATCTGTTTAAGCTGACTTCTGTGTTAACCTTAACACTCTTTTTCATTCTTTCAAAAAAGATGGGGCTGGAAGGTATCTACCTTGCCCAGGTAATTGGAAATGGTCTGGTTGTACTATTCCTTCTAGGCTATACTTTAAAAAACTCGAGAATATTCTTTGATAAAATCATTTTTAAGTCAATGAATGTGTACGGGTTTCCTTTATTCCTGGCCAATATCTCAGCGGTCCTCCTGAATGTTATTGACAGGTATTCACTTAATTCACTGGCTCTTCTAAAATCAGTAGCCTTATATACTCTGGCTTTCAAAATTACAAGTGTTTTAAAACTGGTTATCGTTGATTCGATGAAACTTGCCATCGGGCCCATGATGTTTAAACGACTTGATACTCCTGACAATAAAAGATTCTATTCAAAAGTTCTTCTCTATTCATCTTTTGTTATGATGTTTGCAATTGTAGGCGTGTCCTTATTTTCTTTTGAATTAACTAAAGTAATGACAAAGTCAAAAGAGTTCTGGGGTGCTGTGGTAATTGTCCCTGTATTAGCTATGTCAATTTTCTTTATAAATCTGAAAGATTTTTCTGTTTATGGGTTGCATTTTGCAAAAAAGACAAGAATAATCGGGTTAATAGTTGTTTTATCCACGGTACTAAGCCTGGTCTTTAACATCATTTTTATCCCAATATGGGGTATAACAGGAGCTGCCGTTGCTACACTTTTATCGCAGTTTATTTACTGGATTGCCTGCTATTATTTTTCACAGAAAGCATTTTTCATCCCTTATGAAATCAGGAAAATAACTATAATGTTTTTTTGCGGGGCTGTATTGTCTTTTTCCAGCCTGATTATAAATGGTATGGATCTGATCCCAAGAATGTTTATTAAGACAGCGTGCCTGATTAGTTTCCCATTTATCCTGTATCTGTTCAACTTCTACGAACCTATTGAATTACAGTCGATCAGAGGATTTATAAACAAATGGTCAAAAATTAAAAACTTAAAAACCAATCTGAATTCTTTAAAAAGAATAACAGATGATTTATAAAAAATTAATTACATAATTTTGTTTTTTTCAGGACAGAAACCTTAAAAACATTACAATGGAACTAAAAGATAAAATCAAACCCATTCTGCCACATTTGATTGCCGTACTAATATTTGTTGTGGTTTCTTTCGTATATTTCTATCCTGTTCTGGAAGGCAAAGTTCTCAAAGCCAACGATTCAACTGTCTCTAAAATCAACTCCAAGGAGATCCAGGACTTTCGTGAAAAGAACGGACGGGAGCCGTTGTGGACCAATTCGATTTTCAGCGGGATGCCTGCATATCTTATTTCCACCAGATATCCGGGGAACCTGATTAAATATGCTGATGCATTTCTCAGGATGTTTAAAATGCCGGTTTCAGTGTTATTTATCTCGATGCTTGGATTCTATGTAATGCTGTTGGCTTTTGGAGTTAGTCCCTGGCTGGCTATAGCCGGGGCCCTGGCCTACAGCCTTTCATCGTTTTTCTTTCAGATTCTTGGGGCCGGGCACAATACGCAGGCAATAGCGCTGGCGTACATGGCTCCGATGATCGGAGGGATTTATTACACTTATAGGCATGATGCACTAAAAGGAGCTTTATTTACTACTTTTGTTCTTGCTTTAGAGATTCAGGCAAACCATCCGCAGATCACATATTATGCTCTGATCTGCCTCCTTATATTCGGAATTGTTGAATTTGTATATTCATGGAGAAACAAATCGGTCGTTAAATTTCTTAAGACATCTGCTTTACTGATAATACCTTTTATTATTGCAATAGGAATAAACTTCGCAAGTCTGCACACAACCTATGAATATGGAAAATATTCGATCAGGGGAAAATCAGATCTGACTGGTGAAAATACGAATGCCACCTCAGGATTAAATAAAGACTATATAACAACCTGGAGTTATGGGATTGATGAGACATTCAACCTCCTGATACCTAATTACAAGGGAGGATCGAGTCGTCCATTTGACCGCAATTCTGAAACTTATAAAGCATTAAGTCAAAATAACGACCAGGCTGCTGCCAATCAGTTTCAGAAATACTGGGGTACTCAACCAGGCACCGACGGGCCTCATTATGTAGGAGCAATTGTTCTTTTCCTCTTCGTTCTTGGACTGATACTCATTAAAGGTCCTGAAAAATGGTGGCTTCTTGCAGCAACGATATTGTCAATAATGCTTGCCTGGGGAAAAAATTTCATGTCTTTTTCAAACCTTTTTATAGAATATTTCCCAGGATATAATAAGTTCAGGGCAGTGACCATGACTCTTGTTATTGCAGAGTTCTGTATACCACTGCTGGGATTTCTTGCTCTCAGAGATGTTTTCAATGGCACTATCACAAAAAAAGAGATAATCAGGGGGTTAAAAATTGCGGTAGGCATAACCGGAGGATTTATCTTACTTATTATAATACTTCCGGGTATAGCAGGTTCCTTTCTTGGACAAAATGAAAGTGATCTTCCCGGATGGCTCAAAACTGCCCTGATATCAGACAGAAAAGATCTGCTCAGAAGTGATGCATTCAGATCATTGGTTTTTATTTTACTTTCAGCAGGTGTCATTATTGGCTTTATTTTTGATAAACTCAGGAAAGAGTATGCAATACTTATTATTGCGTTACTGGTCGTTCTCGATTTGTGGACAGTAGACAAAAGATATCTGGATGCTGACCGGTTTGAAAGACCAACAACAATTCAAAAATCTTTCACGCCAACTGTTGCGGATGCATTTATCCTTAAAGATCCTTCGCAGCACAGGGTTCTCAATCTTGCTGCTTCACCATTTAATGATAATACTCCAACTTCATATTTTCATAAATCTATAGGGGGTTACCATGGCGCTAAAATGGAGAGGTACCAGGAGCTTATTGACTCATGTATATATCCGGGACTGGGAGCGTTTGGTGAGGCTGCAAAAAAAGCACAATCCGTTGAGGAACTTCAAATGGCATTTAACAACACCTCTTCCCCGGCACTTAATATGCTCAATACCAAATATATAATTTATAATGCAGGGGCTCCTCCACTAATTAATCCTAACGCACTTGGAAATGCATGGTTTGTAGAAAAACCGGTAATTGTCGAAAATGCCAATAAAGAGATTTCATTAATGAACTCATTTAATCCTTCAAAAGAGGCGGTAATCGGAAATACTTTTAAAAATCTGATTACAAAATCATCCTTCCCTGTTCAGGAAAATGAAAAGATTGAGCTTGTTTCGTATCAACCCGATGAATTACATTATAAGTACTTTGCCCGGGAAGAGAAACTTGCAGTTTTTTCAGAAATATATTACCCGGCCGGATGGAAGTGTTATATCGACGGAAAAGAGGGTCAGTATTTCCGTACGGACTGGGTCCTCAGAGGAATGGTTGTTCCGGCCGGAGATCATGAAATAAAATTTACTTTTAAGCCTGTCTCTTACTATGTCGGGAATAAAATTTCGCTGGCAAGTTCTGTCTTGCTTATCCTTTTATTCGCAGGCTATTTCTTTTCTAAATTTAAGATGAAATCTAAGTCTGAATAGTATGGTGCATCATAATGTATGCCCTCTTTGTTCTTCTGAAAAGATAGGTCTGCAATTCAGCTGTGCTGATCATTTTATCAGTGGTAAGGTTTTCACTATATTTAAATGTTCAGACTGTGATTTCTCGTTCACTCAGGATTACCCGGAAGAGACTGAGATAGCTGAATTTTACGAATCTGATAATTATATTTCCCACAGCGACACATCTGAAGGTTTTTCAAATAAACTTTACCGTATTGCCAGGAGTCTTATGCTGCGTAAGAAGAAGGAGCTCATTAGAAAGATCACTGGTTTTAAACAGGGAACGATACTTGACATTGGCAGCGGGACGGGCCACTTTGCCGGCATTATGAAAAAAGTCGGATGGTTGGCAAAAGGAATAGAAGTAAATGAAAAGGCCCGCAAATTCTCAATATCTCATTTTGGATTGGAAATTGGCACTCCTGATAAGATATCATCATTTGAGGCAAATAGCTTTGATTGTATCACACTCTGGCATGTGCTTGAACATTTCCATGATCCATTTAAGTATATTTCAGAAATCTATCGGTTATTAAAACCAGGCGCTGTTTGTGTAATTGCATTACCCAATTGCAGCTCGTACGATGCAGAACATTATAAGCGGTTCTGGGCTGCATGGGATGTTCCCCGGCATTTATGGCATTTTAATCCGGTCACATTCAGGCTATTTTCTGAAAAAGCCGGGTTTTGCCTCGAAAAATTAAGAAGCCTTCCACTTGATGTATTTTATATTTCAATGTTAAGTGAAAAGTATAAAGGATCAGGCTTGTCTTTTATCAAAGGGATGGTTATAGCCGGGTGGTTCGCATTCTTATCTTTCTTTAATAAAAAAAAGAGTAGCTCAATAATTTACATTTTGCGAAAACTTTAGGCATTTTAGGCACTCCAAACTTTAGGCACTTTTCTTTCAATCAATACCGATCGAGCCAGCGGTATCTTCTGGAATTATCTCCAAACTTAAGGGCAACTGTTATTTCGTGTGTCCCATAGGTAATACTCTGAATTTCCTGAAGCGTGTAATCATATGCATATCCAAAAAACATATTCTGAAATTTTACACCAACGTTTGCTATTAAAGCCCCGCTGGTACGATAAGCCAACCCTACCCAAAAACCCTGATTATAAATATATGTTGCACCTACATCAGCCTGAGGTTTAATCTGTTCCGACATTTTTAAAAGGAACGAAGGCTGAACTATTGTACTACTCCCCAGGCTTAAATCATATGATCCAAAAAGATAATATTGCCTGCTCATAGCAAAATTTTTATAAGCTGGACCTCCGATTTTTGCTGCGGCTTCAGACAACTGATCTGCAGAAAATCCGAGGCTGTATTTCGCATTAAGCAGATAAGCGCCAAAGGTCACATCAGGGACAAAAATACCCCGGCGGAGATTATTGTTCAGCCATGGCTCGTTCGGGTCTTCAAAATTTATCTGCGTTTCATCAATCTTGTAATAATAGCCTGTAAAGGCAAGACCAAAAGAGAGTTGTGTACTCTTTTGGAGCCACATATGATAAGCATAAGCAACCTGGAAGCCAGTTCTTTGAATCAATCCATTCCTATCGCTGAATATGTATGCGCCAAGCCCAACTTTCCCATCAGATTTCGGCCTGAAAACTTCCCGTTTTACCCTGGTTTGCTTCAGTATGAAGCTTTTTTTGAGCATTCTTGTCTGCCAGCTGAAAGAAAAGGTTCTTGGTGCCCCGGAATAACCGACCCATTGTTCTCTGGCAGTCAGACTGACACTTGTATACCCATCGCTTCCCGCCACCGCAGGATTAATCAGGAACTTATTATAAAGGTACTGACTGAATAATGGTAGCTGTTGTCCGAAGGTCAGGCTGCCAATCAGAAGCAATATTAATATGAAAGCGAATCTTCTCACGAAAGCTTTAAAGTATTACAATTTACCTTACTATAGTCACATTACCAATAAGCGGTCTCGATCCGTTATGTAAATCAATTATATAGTGATAAGAGTCAATTGGCAGGGAAGAGCCATTGCTGGTTCCATCCCATGGTCGCGGATATCCTCTTTCTGACCTCCAGATGGTTTCTCCCCATCTGTTGAATATTATTACTTCCATTGACGGATACAACTCTTTCATCCCAATATTCCAGACATCATTAATCAGGTCACCATTCGGCGATATTGCATTTGGAATTACGAGACATGCTTCGTTTATTGGTTTTACATTAACTGAGTCTCTGATAGAACATCCGTTCATATCTGTTACGGTAACTTTATAATAACCTTCCGGAATATTTACAAGGTTACTGTTTGAAGAGTTATCTGACCATCTGTACGAATAAACAGCTCCTTTGACACCGCCGGTGACATCAGTTCCTATACTGCCATCAGGTTTGTCAGGACAGAACGGAGACAATATATTGAAGATGAGTTTCATGGAATCAGGCTCTGTAATAGTAATTGTTGAACTTGCATGGCAATTATTTGCATCTATAATGATTACACTGTAATTGCCTGCCGGAAGATCCGTCCTGGTTTTGCCAAAGATACCATCTGCCCATAGATAATCGACCGTTTTTACCTGATTTACCGGATCAATATCAATAGACCCTGTACTTTCTCCTGCACAATTAATATTAAACCCGCCTGCAGTGCTTGACGGTAATGTGAAAGTAAATCCAAACTTCCCGGGTTCAGTAAGATCAAAGGTTCCCGATGCTTTGCATTCATTACTGTCGACGATCAATAGCTGATACTGACCTGCTATAAGGTTTGAAATATTTTTTGTTGCAGAAGTAAATCCGTCAGGCCCGGTCCATGTGTAAACGAAAGGAGCCGATCCGGTTGTCGGATCCACATGGATGAAGCCATTCGCCAGACCATTACAGCTTATACCATAACCATTATAATCGGACAGATTTTTAGTATAATTCAGATTAGGTGGAAGATCAACTCTTGCAGAGTCTTTTTTGATACACCCGTTAAAATCTGTAACGGTTACCGTATAATTTCCCGGTGTCAGTCCGGCAATATCTTTTGTAACCTTACCATTAGACCACAAGTATGAATATGGTGCAACACCGCCTGTAACTGCCAGATTAATTGAACCATTATTAAAGCCAGGGGACTTACATGTAATATTTGTGGGGGTAAGTTGCGTAATGAAAACGGGAGGCTGAGTCAGGGTTATATCTTTTGTAATGACACATTTATTAGAGTCCGTCACAACCAGATTATATGTGCCGGCAGTAAGTAAAGTCTGATCCTTCTGTCCATTTATTATTCCTGATCCATTTGATGTACTCCAGTTGTATTTATAAGTCCCGATGCTTCCTCCTGAAACTGTTATATTTATCCAGCCTGTATTAGATCCGTAGCAATTGATATTATAGGCCCCATCTGTTGAAAATGATGTTACAGGAGGACTCATGACAAGGGCAGATGGTTCCGTTAGGGTAAATGAAGGAGAAGGAATCAGAACACAGCCATTCTGGTCCCTGACTAAACAGGTATAACCCCCTGCCTTTAAACCAGTGAGATCTTTAGTTGTGGCAGTAAATCCGGCCGGACCTGTCCAGAAATATACATTATTCCCTGATCCGCCAGATATAGTCATTGTAATAGAACCATCATTACCTCCATAGCATGAAATATTGAAATTCCCATCAGCAGATTCAGACAATTGATAACTTGATAATTGCAGCCCATCAGGCTCGGTAACTACTGTACTATCAATCTTGGGGCAGCCTAAAACATCTTTAGTCTCCAGGAAATAAGTCCCGGCTATCAGGTTATCTATACGGTCAGTATTAACCGGACCTGGAATATTCCCATTGAATGTATACCATGTGTATGTGTAGCCTCCCCGTCCGCCTGATGTCTGAACCGATGCATATCCGTTATTATACCCTTTACATGAGATATTATAACCCGCATGTGAAGATTTACTAAACACTGAAACAATCGGAGGCGGAACTCTGAAAACTATCCTGTTGATATTTAAGCAGCCATTCACGTCCTGGATTAAAAGCGTATAGCTTCCTGCCCCGAGATTATTATAATACCTGTAAGTCGTTGGATCTGAAGGAATCAGATTATTTGTAAATATGCCACTATACAAGGTGTCAAGATCATTTTTGATAACCCAATAATTATATGGAGGAGTAATTCCACCGGTAACAGAAACAAGGATTGTACCGTCAGTCGAACCAATACAGCTGATATTGTAATTACCGGGTGGAATTACATCAGCCGAGATATATGCCCTGGCTGTCACAGGAACAATGCTTATGGAGTCCTTTCGGTTACAGCCAAGATTATCCGTCACTTTAATAACATACTTTCCACTTGACAGATTTGCAATGGCCAATGAATCAACTTTGTGATATCCCACAGGTCCATCCCAGACAACCTGATATGGATTGGCGCCTTTGGAAATCACTGCCCTTAATGCTGCAAGGCCTGCTCCTCCTGAACATGTAAGAGGCTTAGTAACAACAATACTCTGAAGCGGGCGTGCATGTAATTTTATTTCACTTACAACTATATTTCCAGGTACACATATAGCATTATCAACTTTGGGTGTAATAGTATAATAGACAGACTGTATTGTATCAGAATTATCTTGATAAGGGAAAGCAATTATATACCCCGGGGTACGGTTCACGCCAGGAGAAGTATTTCCGACAACAACTCCCGAACCTGTAACACTTACACTGTAATCAAATATGATTCCTCCGGATGTCATGACGGTTGGAGTTGTCAGTTTAATTGCAGTGGTTCCTCCTGAACAAATTGAAGAATCAGGTTTAAGACTGCTAATATTAACCGGAATCACTCTGGGTGTCGGATTGACTTTTACGGTCACTGTCTTAGGTGTACCGTCACTGCATCCATTTAGCTTTGGGGTAACAGTATATGTAACTGTTATAAATGCATCACCGCTGTTGGTCAGAGTCCCAATGATCGTGAACGGTAAGTCTGTTTTAACCTTTGTAAATCCTATTGAAGCCGTTCCTCCTAAATGAGCAGCGTCTGTACTCGTTACTGCCACTACATAACTCAGATTGGCAGATGTCGTTGTTACCGTCGGACTGTTGATTGTAACATTGATATT
>PLNF01000133.1 GCA_003141715.1 Bacteroidales bacterium
GAAGCAGATCCATTAAGCAGGCTGATGCTTAACGGTACGTTATGTATCGCTCCGGAACAGGGATTTGACTATCTGGCTTCAGTGGTATATTCTTCAGTTTTCCTGCCGCACTTCAGGGTTATCCATCTGAATGCTTCGAACTTCAATAATGCAGGAGCCGGCATAGTTCAGGAACTGGCATTCGGGATTTCAATGGGAAGTGAATATATGGCACAACTTACCGATAGGGGAATAAGTGCTGATATTGCCGCTTCAAAGATCAGATTCAGTTTCGGAACGGGATCAAACTATTTTCCGGAGATTGCGAAGCTGAGAGCTGCCCGTCTCCTCTGGTCTGTTGTCACTAATGGTTTTCATCCTGCAAAGTGTGAAAATATTAAAATGGATATACATTGTGTGACAAGTGAATGGAATAAAACTGTGTACGATCCTTATGTAAACCTGCTCAGAACGCAGACTGAAGCTATGTCAGCTATTCTCGGGGGAACAGATTCACTTACAGTAGAACCTTTTGACATTATTTTCAGGCATCCTGATGAATTTTCAGAAAGAATCGCCCGGAACCAGCAACTGATACTAAAGGAAGAAGCTTATTTCGATAAGGTTGCAGATCCTGCTGCAGGTTCATATTATATTGAAAATCTCACGAGCCTGATTACAGAAAGCGCGTGGGAATTATTCCTTGAAATTGAAGATCAGGGAGGCTTCCTTTCCTGTCTGAAATCAGGATTAATACAGAGAAAATTATCGGAATCGGCATCCGTGCGAAAGTCGGATATTGCAAGTGGTAAAGAGATACTGCTTGGCACAAACAGGTTTCCTGACTTCAATGAAAAAGCCCCTTCAGAAATTGATTTAACCAGAGTATTTAAATCACCGGTATTGGAAAGTGATCTTCAGATTGAGCCGATAAAATTATTCAGAGGATCAGAGGAGCATGAAAGGTTGAGATTAGGAGCTGATAAGGGAGTTAAAATATAGATTATGAGACCAAAATTCAGATATAGCGACCTGAAAAAACTCCCTGTCACTGAAAAAGATTACCGTGAGTGGGAGAAAGATAATAAAATGAAAAAAGATTGGGTAACTCCGGAGAGGATTCCAATAAAAAGCATTTACACAAAGGAGGATCTGGCCGGAATGGAGCATCTTGATTATGCTGCCGGACTGCCTCCATTTTTGCACGGACCATATTCCGGCATGTATGCAATGTTCCCATGGACCATCAGGCAATATGCAGGATTCTCGACAGCAGAAGAGTCAAATACATTTTACAGGCGTAACCTGGCCGCAGGGCAGAAAGGGTTGTCAGTAGCTTTTGATCTTGCCACTCACAGAGGATATGATTCGGATCATGAAAGGGTTGCAGGAGATGTCGGGAAAGCCGGAGTAGCTGTTGACTCAATTCTTGATATGAAATTGCTTTTTGACCAGATACCTCTCGATAAAATGTCTGTGTCGATGACCATGAATGGAGCCGTACTGCCGATAATGGCTTTTTATATAGTTGCAGCGCTTGAACAGGGAGCACGGCTCGATAAATTAAACGGGACAATCCAGAATGATATTCTGAAAGAATTCATGGTNNTCTGAAAAAATGCCGAAGTTCAATTCAATAAGCATCTCAGGTTATCACATGCAGGAGGCAGGAGCGACCTGCGATATAGAACTTGCTTATACTCTTGCTGACGGACTTGAATATCTGAGAACCGGAATTAAAGCGGGGCTGGATATCGATGCTTTTGCACCCCGGCTCTCATTCTTCTGGGCAATCGGGATGAACCATTTCATGGAAATTGCCAAGATGAGGGCAGCACGGATGTTATGGTCAAAAATTGTCAGTGAATTCAATCCAAAAAATTCCAAATCACTGGCTCTCAGAACTCACTGTCAGACATCGGGTTGGAGTTTGACCGAGCAGGATCCTTACAATAATGTGGGGCGGACCTGCATCGAAGCTATGGCTGCTGTATTGGGACATACACAGAGTCTTCATACAAATGCCCTCGATGAGGCGATAGCATTGCCGACAGATTTTTCAGCTCGGATTGCCAGAAATACTCAGATATATATTCAGGAGGAGACACAGGTTTGCAGGGCAATTGATCCATGGGCAGGGTCATATTATGTTGAGACGTTGACGCATGAGATTGTTCATCGGGCCTGGGAGCATATTAAGGAAGTTGAAAGTCTCGGAGGAATGGCAAAAGCAGTTGAAACAGGAGTTCCAAAGATGAGGATTGAAGAAGCTTCTGCCAGGGCTCAGGCAAAGATTGATTCAGGAGTACAGACAATTATAGGAACAAACAGGTACAGGCTTGAAAAAGAATATCCGATCGAAACGCTGGAGGTTGATAATTCAGCTGTCCGTGAATCGCAGATAATAAGGCTGGCTAAACTCCGTGCCGAAAGGAACGAAGCTGAATGCCAGATTGCACTTGATGCAATAACCAGATGTGTTCAGACTGGTGAGGGTAACCTTCTTGAATTAGCTGTGGATGCAGCTGCAAAACGGGCAAGTCTGGGCGAAATATCTTACTCATGTGAAAAAATTGTCGGGAGGTACAAAGCAGTGATACAAACTATTTCAGGTGTTTATTCATCGGAGTACAAATCAGATGATGATTTTAAAGAAGCAAGGGCACTTGTTGCCAGGTTTGCAGAAAAAGAGGGCCGGCAGCCCAGGATAATGATCGTAAAGATGGGCCAGGATGGTCACGATCGTGGTGCAAAAGTTGTCTCAACAGGTTATGCCGATATTGGCTTTGACGTCGATATCGGGCCACTCTTCCAGACTCCTGCTGAAGCAGCGAAACAGGCAGTTGAAAATGATGTTCATGTTTTGGGTGTCTCCAGCCTTGCAGGAGGACATAAAACGCTTGTCCCTCAGGTAATTAATGAGCTGAAGAGACTTGGCAGGGAAGATATACTTGTAATTGCAGGAGGAGTAATCCCTCACCATGATTACCAGTTTCTGTACGACTCAGGTGTAGCTGCAATATTCGGTCCCGGCACATCGGTATCAAAAGCAGCAAAACAGATTCTGGAGATATTGCTTGAAATCTATTAATATAAATTTTATATAATTGATTTTTTTTTTAATTTGTATTCTTTTAATTATCAGTAAATGAAAAATATTTGTTTTCTGTTTTTTATACTTTTTGTTTTCTTTAGTGGCTGTAAAACCGCAAAACCTCTTGCTGAGAACAAACCTGAACTAATTACAAAACCGGGTACAGTCACTGAAGTTGCTCCTCCGCCAATAAATTATGCTGATCAGACAACATGGCTTCTCGGGTACTTTAAGCCGGGTCAGTTAACCAATTATCCTTATTCAACCTGGTACCTTAAAGGTTTTGATGATTACCAGCCAAAGACAGATGCTATTAATAAATTACTGGAAATAAATAAAGAAGATATAACAATCAAAGTTGTCATGGGAACATGGTGCCCCGACAGCAGAAGAGAAGTTCCGCGATTTATGAGGGTTCTTGATGCGTGGCAGTTTCCGGTTGCAAAAGTAACTTTCATCGGAGTAGATGACGCTAAACTTTCGCCGGTTGGGGAATACGTTAAACTTGATATCAAACGGGTTCCGACTTTTATAATCTATAAAAATAATATTGAGGCCGGACGCATCATTGAAAATCCTGCGACGTCTTTAGAGCAGGATATGGTTAACATCCTTACAGGAATGAATAATAACAAATAATTTAATATCATGGAAGAGGTAAAAAATAATACCGGACAAAACCTTGGGATTGCTGCTCTGGTAACAGCTATCATAACATTTGTACTTGCAGTTATTCCATGTGTAGGTCTGATAGCAATTATTCCCGGAATTATAGCTATTGTACTCGCATCAGTCGGACTTTCTCAGGCTGCCAGGAACAACTCACCACGAGGTGTCCCTCTTGCAGGATTAATCATTGCGGTAATTGCTTCGATGATATCATTTTCGCAGATATTTGTTGCCGGGAAAATTGCTCAAAAGGCCGGCAATTGGCCTGGCAACATTCATAATATTATAAATGATGTTCATGACAATGTTACCAAAGAGATTGAAGATGCAAATGTCTCAATAAAGGTCGAAAGTAATGGAGAAAAAATGGGAATAAACACTAATGCCAATAAGAAAGAGCAGGAGAAGACACTTGAAGATCTTGAAGGTGGAAACACTCAGAAACATGATACTATTCAGAAACATGATAGTACTCAGAAACATGATATTGTCCGAAAGAAAAAATAATACAGAACAGAACTTGAGGATAAGGAGCCGGAATGAGCCTTACCTCATTATTAATATATTTTTTGCCGGAGTAATATTGCTGATTTTTGCATACTCCGGCTTTTTTTCTCCTGATAAGGATAACTATCCTCTAGCTTGCATTCATGAGAATCTGACAGGCCAACCATGTGTCTCATGCGGCTTATCACATAGTTTTTCTTTAATTATCAGGGGAAGAGTCGAAGCAGCATACCAATGGAATCGTTATGGTATGAGGATCTTTCTCTTTTTCGCCGCACAACTGGTTTTAAGAGTGGCATTTTCAATATTTTATCTGAGGTATCCAGACACCCGTAAGCAATTGATAATTGTTGATTGTATAGGATCAGGTGTAATTTTTCTTGTCGCTTTCTGGCCGTTTATAACGAGCATTATTTCCGGAGTTCTGTTTCGGGTGTAAAACCCCTCTGACGTCCGCCAACTGGCGGACGTCATCTCCCCTGAAGGAGCGATAAATATTTGGTATCTACCTGAATTATACTAAAATAGTATGGTTTTTTCCGCCCGTGGAGGGAAATACAAAGGGGGTAAATATCGCAGAACAAAGTACTCTTTAAGTGGTTTTAGGGGCAAAAAGAAAAGGCAAAATCACTCTTCCAGATCATTCAGAATATCATACAATAAGCTGCTCTCAAAACCCTTTGATAATCCATATCGCAGAAGTTTTGCTTTCAGATCATATTGATTTTTAGCTTTAACTGTTCTTCTGTGACCTTCAATAAGCCCGCGCATTAATTTGATATACTGCTCTTTATCAATTGAATCAAGAGCAGAGCTTATAATATCAGAAGGGAGTTTCTTGACTCTGAGTTGTGCAGCTATCTTAACTTTTCCCCATTTATTGTATTTAAATTTATCCCTGACAAATGCAGTTGCATACCTCAATTCATTTATAAAGTTTTCGTTGATAAGAATTCCGATAATCTTCTCATCATCATTATTTTCAACACCCCATAACGACAATTTATTGCGAATATCGTCTATACAGAATTCCCGGCGGGAGCACTGAGCCATTGCCTTATCAAGTGCTATCTTAAATAATGTTTGCTCTGACATTTTTTCTGCCTTTTATTATTCTTTCTTTATCATTAATGTCCGAAACGATCTCTATTTCATAATAATCAAATGATTCAAACTGCTGAAATAATGCTCTGCCCATAGCTTCATTGATCTCAAAATATAAACGGCCACCCGGTAGCAAGACTTTGTCAGCTAGTTTAAGGATGGAATTATAATATTTAAGAGGATCGGAATCAGTCACAAATAAGGCCAGATGTGGTTCAAAATCAAGCACATTTTTAGCTATCAGTGGTTTTTCTGAATTCCGGACATAGGGAGGGTTGCTCACAATAATACCTGCTTTATTGACTGCTCCCTGATCCAAAGTGAAGATGTCACCTTTTATAAATGAGACCTTAACTTTATTTAAAACGGCATTTTCCTGAGCAATTCTGATGGCATCATCAGAAATTTCTATTCCTGTCAGTACCGCAAATGGAAGGTTTGCTGACAGAGCAATAGCGATACAGCCTGAACCGGATCCGAAATCAATTATATTTCCCTTATAACCTTTGTTTTCCCTGATGATAAGATCCACAAGCTCCTCCGTTTCAGAACGGGGAATAAGGGTAGAACTATTTACTTTAATTGTACAGTTGTAAAAAGATGTTTCACCAAGGATATATTGAATCGGTCTCCCGGTTTTAAGCTCCTCAGTGATTCCAATAATCTTTTCCGCATCTCCGTCGGTGACCATGTAGCCGTTTTCGTACAGCTGATGCAACTTTGTTATTCCGGTAACAGTCTTAATCAGGATATCAGCAAGTGCTCTTATTTCAGGTACCTTATAAACACCTGTAAGTTCCTTCGTGAGATAAAATCTGATATCTTTTATTGTTTGTATCTTGACACCCATAAGTCAAATTTAGTATTTTCGCTGAAATGACAGAGACTGACGATATTAAATTCATGCGAAGATGCCTTGAACTAGCCTCTAAAGCCGAAGGTTTGACTTATCCAAATCCAATGGTTGGTTCTGTAATCGTATATGATGGAAAGATTTTGGGAGAAGGGTATCATCTCAGATCCGGGGAATCTCATGCAGAGGTTAATGCAATTAGCTCTGTTTCCGATGAAACAAAGCTAAAGTTATCAACGCTTTATGTCAACCTTGAGCCATGCTCACATTTTGGGAAAACGCCTCCGTGTGCAGATTTTATTATTTCGAACAGAATACATAAGATAGTGATCGGTACGATTGATACGAGTGAAAAAGTTTCAGGAAAAGGAGTAAAAAGACTCAGGGATGCAGGTTGTGAGGTCAAAACAGGAGTCATTGAAACAGATTGCAGAAGACTAAACAGGCGATTTTTTACTTTTCATGAAAAGCGAAGACCTTATATTATCTTGAAATGGGCACAAAGTGCTGATGGATATCTGGATACAATTAGATCTGAAGCTCATAAAACAGAGCCAACCTGGATAACTGGTAAGCCGGAAAGAGTACTTGTTCATAAATGGAGAGCATCTGAACAGGCTATCCTTGTTGGAGCAGGTACAGTAAGGGCAGATAATCCCAGGCTTAATGTGAGGGAATGGAAAGGCCCCGATCCATTAAAATTAATCCTCAGCAGTTCAGGATCTTTCAATAAAGGACCATCTGTATATTATACGAATAATAAAGCAGTTGTATTTACCCATAATTCAGATGCTGATATTCCTGACACAGTGAAGGTAGTACTCAGGGAAGATTTGCCTTCTTCGATTCAAATATGCGAATACCTCTATTCGTCCGGCATTCAATCATTTTTTATTGAAGGAGGGGCTGCTGTGCTTAATCATTTTATTTCAACAGGGTTTTGGGATGAAGCCAGGATTTTTACCGGAGAGGGTCATTTTAGAGAAGGAGTAAAAGCACCTCTGATAAACGGGATACTTTTTTCAAAGACAGTTTTCAGCGGTAGTTCCCTTGAAATATATTTAAAGAATGGAAGTTAGGATTCCCGGAAATTGATAATTAGAAGAAATATTTCTAATTTTGATATATCGTTGGAGAAAATAAACTTAGTCTAGACAATATGAAGAAGCGAGTATTTTTAATTGCAACCATTATCACCCTGATGGCAGTATATGCTTTTGGGCAAAGTGCCAGGAAGTCTTACAAAGCAGGGGCAGAGTTTGTTGATAACCTTAAATATGATGACGCTATCGTTCAGTTCACAAGTGCCATTGGCCTCGAACCTTCAAATCCTGATTATTATTATGCCAGAGGGCAGGCTTATGAAAAGCTGTCAAAATATACTGAAGCTAAGGCCGATTTTGAGAAGGCATTGGTTTTTGCACCGAAAGATGTTGATGCAATGATCAGCCTTGGTGCGGTTTGTAACAAGATGGGCAACTATGAAGGATCTCTGAAACTTCTTAACCACGCATCAGCCATTGATAAACGAAACTCCAGGGTATATCCTGAGAAGGTTTTGACTCTGATTAACCTCAGGATGTATGACCGGGCACTTCAATCATCAGATACAGCAATTATAATTAAGGAGACCCCAATGGATTTTTATTGGCGTGGAATCATATACAGAAGACTCAACAACGATATTCTGGGGGAAAGGGAGTTACGGAAATCAATTTCAAAAGACAAAAAGCTTGCTGAACCAAGAATTGAGCTTGCTGACCTGCTTATTTCCACTAATCCAAAGGAAGCAATGGAACAATGTAATGAAGTGATTAAAAATAACGACCGGAATACAGCAGCTTATATCCAGAGAAGTAAGGTTTATAAGAAAAACCTTGATTATCCAAGTGCCATCAATGATATTTCCAAAACAATACTGATCGATCCGGCCAACCCGATGTTTTATTTTGAACGTGGCAAATGCTACCAGGAATTCAACCAGCATATAAACGCAATAAATGATTTTTCAAAATGCATTTCGCTTGAAGCTACGCTTAAAACAGAAGATCCTGATGCATATTATGCAAGGGCCAAATCATATGAGGAAATTAGCGATTGGGACAAAGCTAAGGCCGATTATAATAAAATTACTGTTCTCTCCAAGTATGATCAAAAAGCGCGGGAAATGCTGGAAGTTTCCCAGAAGAGACTTTATGAACTAAACAGGGAGACAGATCCTCCCGAAATAGCAGTTATAAGCCCGGTCCCGGCAAAAGATACTGTAGAAATCAAAGGAGACAAAACTACAATTCTTATATCAGGTACTCTTAAAGATAAAAGTAAGATTAAATCTTTTAAGATTAATAATGAGAGTGTTATACTGGTAGAAAAAAATGGGGAAAATGATTTTCTTGCAAATATTAATGTTAGCGGAGTTGATAAGATTACTTTTTCTGCAATCGACGATTATGATAATGAAAAAGTCATGAATTATGCTATAAAACGCACTGAAATTAATCCTCCTAAAATAATAATTGTTGCACCTTACACGTCTGAAGAAGGACAGGTCTTCCTTGATTCCCCTACACCAAATATTGCAATTCAGGGGAAAATTTCAGACGAAAGCAAGATTAAATCTATTACTGTGGGCAATTTTACGGCAAGTTATAATCCAAATGAATTAAATCCTGCATTTACAGCTACTTTAAATGTTGCTGATTTAAGTAAGTTTACTGTCGTCGCCGAAGATATTTATGGAAACAGGCAGGAAACCGAATTTACACTTAACAGGGAAGGTGCAGGTATTGCTGCGACCAATCCGATGGGCAGGACCTGGGTAGTATTTATCGAAAATTCAAGTTATGAAACTTTTGCAAGTCTTGATGGTCCCATTAAAGATGTTAGTACTATTCAGAGAGCTCTTGCTAATTATCAGATACATAACATTATTCACAAGAAAGATATGACTAAGGCGGAGATGGAGAGATTCTTTAATATCGAGCTACGCGACCAGGTAAAGAAAAATCAGGTTAAATCGTTATTGATCTGGTACGCTGGTCATGGCAAGTTTATTAACGATGTTGGTTACTGGATTCCGGTTGATGCAAAAAGGGACGATGAGTTTACCTATTTTAACATCAACGGTTTAAAGGCAGGGTTACAAGGTTATAGCGATGTTGTTGTTCATACTCTTGTTGTTTCCGACGCATGTGAATCAGGGCCAGGATTTTATACTGCCATGCGTTCTGCAATCGATGCTCCGACTTGTGATAATACCCAGGTAGCAGGTGCCAAATCGGCTCAGGTATTCTCTTCTGCAGGATATGAGCTGGCTGTTGATAATTCAAAATTCACGGCAACATTTGCTAATACTCTGATGAACAATAAAAATGCATGTATTCCTATTGAGAGTATTGTCAAATTAGTGACTGCTGCTGTTGCGACCGATAAAGGTCAGAAACCTAAGTTTGGTAATATACAGGGGCTGGAGGACATGCACGGGACTTTCTTCTTTATCACAAAATAAGATCTTTTATGTCACCCATAAACGTCATTAAATGCCAGGCAAAATCTTTCGTCTGGCTTGTGTTTTTTTTATCTGGTACAATTTTACCTGTTAAGGCGCAGAAGTATTTTTTTGATAATTATGGCATTAAGCAGGGACTTAGTGAGCAGAAAGTTTATACACTTCTTCAGGATTCAAAAGACTATATCTGGCTTGGAACAGCGAACGGATTGTCCCGTTTCGACGGAAAGAAGTTTGAAAACTTCACATCGCGTGACAGTCTTGCAAATGGTGGCGTTAAATGCATAATCGAGGATTCATCAGGATATATCTGGTTTGGTCATCTGAACGGGGGGATATCACGTTACAACGGTCAAAAATTTGAAAAGGTATCCTTCGACTCATTAAAGATCACCGGGGATGTTACCAGCATTTTACAGATTAAAGATAAAATTTGGTTTACTTCTGCTAATGAGGGAGCAATTCAGTCTGAGTTTCCAGTAAGTGACATTAAACACATTAAAGCAAAACAGTTCAGGGGGAAGGAAGGACTAAGTGACCAGGTTTTTGGTTCGACTGTGATTAGAGAGGGATCATTTATATGTGTTACTGATGTTGGCCTAAAAAGATATAACGAAAAGGAGAAGAAGTTTGAGGGTTATCGTATGCCTCATATGACTACATATTTTATTACCACATCTTTACTTGAAGACAAAGCCGGGAACAAATGGTTTGGCACTTATAATGGGGGGATTTACAAGTATGTTACATCTGAAAGCAGAATGGTTTATTATGATTTAATTAGGATGGGTGTTTCTAGTAATGCGGTTAGCTGTATCACTGAAGACAGCCGTGGCCGGATCTGGATTGGTACCTGGGGTGGTGGAATAGCCATTTTTGACGGAGAAAATTTCCGAAAGTTTAATACAGAAAACGGGCTTAAAGCATCGAAGATATCTAAAATTATTGAAGATATTGAGGGGAATATTCTTATTGCTGATCAGAGTAACGGGCTTACTATATTCAAAGGTGATGCATTTGAAACAATAAATGAAAAGGAAATATTACCTGATCCAAATGTTAATGCATTATATCAGGATAAAACTGGCGCAATATGGTTTGGTACAAATGCTGGAATTTCCCGTTATTATCCCGGTTCAGATAAAAAAACTGTATTTTATAATAAGAAGAATAACTCATTCTTCGAAGATATAAGGTTTTTCAGGGAGGACAGGGATGGATCTTTATGGATCGGAGCAGATGAAGGCGGCGTTATCCTTTACAACATGAAGACTTCTAAATTTGAGTCTCAGCCATATATCGACTCCATTCTCTATCAGGGTGGGCAGGTGAAGGCTATGGAGATAGATAAACAGAACCATCTTTGGGTGGGAACAGTTGACGGGCTTGTCGTAGGTACTATTAATGAGCATAATTTCCAGAAGTTTAATTTTATGGACAGCTTAATAGTCGGCATAATTTCAGCTCTTTATTGCGATCAGAATGGAAATATGTGGATTGGAACAGAGAGGATGGGAGGTAAGCCTGGTCTTATAAAATTTAACTCTTCTAAAAACGATTTTAAGAGGGTCCCAGCTTTATCCGGGATTATACCCAAGACATTAGTCATGGATAAAAAAGGTGTCTTGTGGATTGGAACAAGTGAGGGGTTGAAAGCATTCAAAAATGATTCCATTGTTCTAAGTATAACACAGAATGACGGACTCCTATCTAATAATATAAACCTCCTTACAATAGGCGAAGATGGCAGTATTTATATCGGTACAAATAATGGGCTGAACAGGTATTTCCCTGAAAGCAAGAGAATTATTTCATATACCGAAAGAAATGGATTTACAGGAATTGAAACTAAACCAAATGCTGTATTTAAATGCCCTGCAGGAGACTTGTGGTTTGGAACAGCTAATGGTGCCACACATCTGAGTCCTTCTGAAACATCTACCCGGAGTCTTGAGCCGCTTACACACATTATGAGTATGAGGGTAAATTATGAAACACAGGAAATGACACCGGGGCTAAAATTAAATTATAATGCGAAATCTGTTTTATTCGATTATTACAGCATCTGCCTCAGAAATCAGGATGTTGTAAAATATAAGGTGAAACTTGACGGAGCAGACGAAGGATGGCAGCCTGTAACGGACCAGACCAGGGCTATTTATTCAGCTTTGCCCCCGGGAAAATATACGTTCAATGTAATAGCAAGTAATAGTCAGGGCATCTGGAACAGTAAACCTGTAACTTTCAGTTTTATGATAAGACCGCCATTTTACCTTACCTGGTGGTTTATTCTTTTATCAATTGTATTAATTGTTGTTATAGTTGTAATGTATATTAAAATCAGGGAACAAAACCTGATAAAAGAGAAGGTGATTCTGGAGGAAAAGGTGAAAGAAAGAACTGCAGAAGTAGTTCAGAAAAGCATGGAAATCGAAGAGAAAAACAAAGATATAACTGCAAGTATAAGATATGCAGAGCGTATTCAAAGGGCAATGCTTCCAAAGGAAGACACTTTCAAGGAAACTTTTGTTCTGTTCATGCCTAAAGATATTGTGAGCGGCGACTTTTACTGGATGTACGATAGTGGTGACTTGCAGTTCATTGCTGTAGTTGACTGTACCGGCCATGGCGTTCCCGGAGCCTTTATGTCAATTATCGGCCATAACTCTCTGAATAAAGTCGTAAGGGAATATGGGTTAACACGTCCTTCTGCAATTGTCGACCAACTCAATAATGAGGTAATGAAGGCTCTTATGCAACATCATGAAAAAGCTATAAACGATGGTATGGATCTTGCCCTTATAGCTTTTAATAAAAAGAACTTTACACTCGAATTTGCCGGAGCATATAACCCACTTTATGTTGTCAGAAAAGGAGAAGTATTTGTTTACAAAGGTGACAGATTCCCGATTGGAATGACAACAATGGATGAGGAGAAAAACTTTACAAATCAACCAGTCGATATTCAACCGGGAGACATGTTATATATGTGTTCCGACGGTTACGCGGATCAGTTTGGATCAGCAGATATTAAGAAATATAAATCAGGGAATGTTAAAAAACTTCTGTCGCAGATATGGCATCTTCCTGTGAATGAGCAAAAAGAGAGACTGGGAAAAGAGATATTGGCGTGGAAAGGTGATCTTGACCAGGTGGATGATATACTGTTTATTGGTACGAAAATCCCTGAAAATTAGATTCTTGCGATACTACGCGGATCATTGTGCCAACCATCTTTTTTCCCCAGAAGAGACATGACATCCTCAACTGTACCGGCAATTTCCCATATGCCTTTATGTTCATGTCTGAGAAAATGGCCCGATACCATATGTTCGAGAAAATCAATAAACGATTTATAAAAATTCAGGGTATTCAATATAATTATCGGCCCTTGATAGAGTCCTAGCTGCTTCAGAGTCATAGCTTCTGTTAATTCTTCAATCGTACCAACTCCTCCCGGTAATGCAACTACAGCATCTGCCATTTCAAACATCCGCTTTTTTCTTTCTGCCATATCGGAAGTGATTATCATTTCGCTTACGGCAGAATGATCCCAGCCTTCATCTTTCATGAACGATGGTATTACTCCGGTTATCCTGCCTCCGTTTTCGAGAACTGCATCAGCTAGCCTTCCCATCAGTCCTATACCACCGCCTCCAAATACAACATCCATATTTGCCCGTGCAAGGAGTAACCCGAGACTTGCAGCAGCAGTTGCATATTCATTGTCGATATGGCTGCTCGATGAGGCAAAGACACAAACTGTCATAGAGAAATATTAAAAAGACCGTTACAGATTAACCGAACGGCCAGATTAAGTAACATTATTTTTTAAATAAGAGCTTTCAGCTTTACAACAAAGTTATTCTTTGGAACTACTCCCACCTGTTTGTCAGCTATTTTCCCATCCTTGAAAAAAAGAATAGTTGGGATATTTCTGATACTATACTTTACAGCAACGGCAGGGCTGCTGTCTACATCACATTTTACTACAAGGGCTTTCCCTTCATACTCATGTGAAATCTCTTCCATGATCGGGGCAACCATCCTGCATGGCCCACACCATTCAGCCCAAAAATCCACTACAACAGGTTTGTCTGATTTAATGACTATTTCGTCGAAGTTTCCATCATTTACCTCTAAAGCCATAATAACAAATATTTTAAGATTTTACCATAATTATCTGTTTCAAAGATAGCTAATTAACTTTGAATTCTATTCCCGGATGGTCTTCAAGATAAGTGAGTAACTCGTTATTCAACCTGACCCGGAACGTTCTTGAAAACATTGGCAGTGAAATTTTATCATCAGAATCAAGGAAAAGAAACTTAAGCTCAGTTTCGCCTTTATGTTCATTTATCAGGTTCTTCAAATCCTTAATCATTTCATTATCGATGTTTTCGGGGTCGATTTTCAGAGTAACTGATTTGATAAGTTCATCCTTGACACTTGATAACAGATTAATTGTTTTAATTCTGAATTCAATTTCTTCTTCTCTGTACTTCCGTTTCTGTACTCTTCCTTTTACCAGAAGATAATAGCCAACAATAAAGAACTTACTGTTTTCAATATAGTCTTTGTCGAATAACATGAACCGGAAAGAATCAGAATAATCCTGTAATGTAAAGGATCCATAGGGTTTGCCATTTTTCCCGATACCTGTTTTTATGTCTGTCACCATTCCCGCCACAATTACATCACGCTCAAGGTATTCGCGAAGGTTTTGCAAATCTGCCAGGGTTGCTGTTGTAAAAGTATTAATCTCCAGTTTGAAATCATCAAGAGGATGAGAGGACAGATAGATACCTATTACCTCTTTTTCCCTGTTAAGTTTTTCCAGTTTGGGCCAATCGGGGCAAGGGGCCGGTTCCGGTTTTATCATATCAAACCCGCCGGTTTCTCCGAAAAGTGACTGCTGACTTGAAGTCTTTACCGTTTTTGAATTGTTACCGTATCTTATAAGACTTTCTATAAAGCTTGATCCTTTTGTATCGAGAGAAAAATACTGAGCCCTGGTTATTTTCGGGAAACAATCAAATCCACCTGCAACTGCCATAGCTTCAAGGTTTTTCTTATTAACGGAGTTGAGGTTTACTCTTTCAACCAGATCATAAATATTCTTATATAAGCCATTCTTCTCCCTTTCTTCAATAAGTTGCAATACTGCATTTTCCCCGACTCCTTTGATTGCTCCCAGTCCGAATCTTATGTTTCCATCCTTATTAACTGTGAATTTCACATTACTCTCATTCACATCCGGCCCGAGTACTTCCATCCCCATCCTCCGGGTCTCATCCATGAAAGTTGTGATTTTTTTAATATCACTTATGTTACGGCTGAGCACTGCAGCCATATATTCTGCAGGATAATTAGCTTTCAGATAGCCTGTCTGGAAAGCTACGAGGGCATAACAGGTCGAGTGTGATTTATTAAAAGCATATTGTGCAAAAGCTTCCCAGTCGGACCATATCTTATTTACAATATCCTCATTATAACCCTTTTTTGAACATCCCTCCTGAAACTTCAGCTTCATTTCATCCATGATGGAACGTTTCTTTTTCCCCATGGCTTTTCTCAGGGAATCGGCTTCTCCTTTTGAAAAACCTGCCAGTTCCTGAGATAGCAACATCACCTGTTCCTGGTAAACAGTAATTCCATAAGTATCGTCAAGGTATTTTTCCATTACAGGAATAGGATAGTCGATCTTCTCCATACCATGTTTCCGTCGGATAAATTTTGGAATATATTCCATTGGTCCGGGACGGTATAAAGCATTCATGGCAATTAAATCTTCCAGCCGGTTAGGCTCCAGATCTCTCAGGTATCTTTTCATCCCGGTAGATTCAAACTGGAATATTCCGGTAGTCTCACCATTGCTGAAGAGTTCAAAAGTTTTTTTGTCATCAAGAGACAATGTATCAATGTTAATTTCAATACCTTTTGACTTCTTTATATTGTCTATTGCATCTTTAATTATTGAAAGTGTTTTTAAACCAAGAAAATCCATTTTAAGAAGACCTACAGATTCGACATGACTTCCATCATACTGTGTTGCATAGAGATCAGTATCCTTTGCTGTGCAGAGCGGAATATAATTATCAAGAGAATCTTTCCCGATTATTATACCACAGGCATGTACCCCGGTTTGCCTGACTGAACCTTCAAGGACCTCGGCATATTTCAGGGTCTGTGCTATCAGTTTATTGGAAGATTCTCTCTCGCGGGCCAGTTCCGGCACTTCAGCGTATGCTGCTTTAAGCGTGATTCCGGGTCTTTCAGGTACAAGCTTGGCAAGCCTGTCTGCATCTTGCAGAGGCAACTTTTGTACCCGTGCAACATCACGTATGGCCATTTTTGCGGCCATCGACCCAAAAGTAATTATATGAGCAACCTTATCGTGCCCGTATTTATTAACCACATATTTCAGTACTGACTCTCTTCCGTCCTCATCAAAATCAATATCAATGTCAGGCATTGAAATACGGTCGAGATTCAGAAAACGTTCGAACAGAAGGCCATATTTAATGGGATCTATATCTGTGATTCTCAGGCAATATGCAACAGCCGATCCTGCAGCTGACCCTCTTCCCGGACCAACAGAAACCCCCATTTCTCTTGCAGCACGTAGAAAATCCTGTACTATAAGAAAATATCCCGGGAAACCCATTTTTGCAACCATTTCCAGTTCAAAATCAAGACGATCTTTCTGTTCCTTTGTCAATATTCCCCATCTGTCTTTCGCCCCTTTGTAAGTAAGGAATCTCAGATACTGGTCCTTGTCGGTATAACCTTCCGGCAAGTCAAATTCCGGCATGATAGGTTCGTGGTCGAGTTTGTACTTTTCAATTTTTGAAACCAGTCCTGCAACATTATCTATAGCTTCAGGTACATCCCTGAAGATGTTGCGCATTTCCTCTTCACTCTTAACATATTCCTGTTTTGAATATCTTAACCTGTTGGGATCGTCAATGTCTTTTGCCGTATTAATGCATATCAGCCTGTCGTGGGCTTCAGCATCCTCGGCATTTATAAAATGGATATCATTTGTTGCAATCAGGCGGACATTGTACTTAACAGAAAGCTTTTTAAATGCTTCAATAACTTTTTGCTGAAGTGGAAAAGCAGATCTGTCTGCATCGGGATCATAAGTCTCGTGCCTCTGAATCTCCAGGTAAAAATCTTCACCAAAGATGTCAATATAACTCCTGAGTGATGCCTCGGCACCCGACATTGTCCCATTAAGTATTTCATCCTGAATCTCTCCCGCCAGGCAGGCAGAAGAAGCTATAAGTCCATCCTTATACTTGATTAATAGTTCTTTGTCGATACGCGGTTTATAGTAGAAGCCTTTGATCCATGCAATTGAAACAAGTTTGATAAGGTTCTTATAACCAGTCAGGTTTTTAGCCAGGAGAATAAGATGATCGCCGGAACGGTCCTCTTTTCCACTAACATCTTCAATAGATCTTTTTGCAACATAGATCTCACACCCGATAATGGGTTTTATCCCCTTTTTTGTGGCACTGTTGTGAAACTCTTTAGCCCCGAACATATTTCCATGATCGGTGATAGCGATAGCATCCATTCCAAGAGTTTTAACTTTATCTATCAGCAAACCGATATTGGAGGCTCCATCCAGTATAGAGTATTGAGTATGAACGTGTAAATGTGAAAATCCTGCCATAAGAGGAACTTAAATAAACGGTTATATCTGTTCACAAAAATAGGTAAAATTGCAACAAGATCAGATGAGACTGAGGGTCATTGACAAAATAATCTGTAGGGTTTACCTTTTATAGGCGCTACAGTACTGATTAAAGGAACCTCAACGGGAACACTTACCGATGTGGGTGGAAAATATCAGATAAACGCCCCGCTGGGTGCTACAATTGAATTCCGGTTTGTGGGTAAGAAGACTAGGGAAGTTACTGTTGGAGCTTCGAATGTATATGATGTTGCTCTGGAATATGATCTTGTCAGATTTAACGAAGTGGTTGTTACTGGTTATGGAACACAAATCAAATCTAAAGTTACAGGTAGTATTGCTAAGGTAGATGGTGATGCACTCAGAAACATTCCTGTTCCGACCGTAGAACAGGCTCTTCAGGGAAAGACAGCAGGTGTTTTCATCGAATCTGTAAACGGGGAATCGACTGGTACTACAAATATGAGGATTCGCGGATCATCATCTATTACAGCAACTAACCAGCCACTTTTCGTTGTAGATGGTATTCCTATAACTACCGAGGCTTTGAACAAGTCAGGTGCTGTTATAAACCCGCTAACTTCAATTAACTTCAACGATGTTGAGTCAATCGATATTCTTAAAGATGCGGCTTCATCTGCAATTTATGGTTCCAGGGGAGCAAACGGTGTATGGTATGATAACCAGTTAACATCTCAGCTTGCCAGCTGGAAAAAACCTGGAGATATAACTGATGTCCCACAGGCAAGACTGGGTTGGGATCCGGAGGTATCAACCGACTTTCTGAATGATAATATAACTTCTGGGTGTGATTTTTATTCAGCTCCGCAACCCAGGTCAATAGTGTTCGGTATTAATATCGGATTATAATAAAATATAATATGAGTATCGGCTATCAATAATAAATAAAAACGTTAGATTGGGAGATTCCTCGCTAACGCTCGGAATGACAAAGCATTGAGTGGTAATCAGGGAAGAGTTGGCGATTCGCCGAGCGAATCGCCAACTCTTCCCCCTCTTGAATAAAAATGAAATGTCATTCCGAACGTATCCGCCTTAGGCGGAGAAGTGAGGAATCTCCAATAAAAAAAGACTATATTAATTTACAAAAAGAAGTGGATACTATGTGCATGATTCCCGACACTCATTAAATATAATATAAAAAACGATGAATAAATTAATTTCAATAATATCAGCAGTGACATTCTGTGGCTTATTCACAGGATGTCAGAAGTATCTCGATCTGGAGCCTTCACAGAATATCAGTGATAAGATTGCTCTTACATCGGATGATAATGTTAAACATGTTCTCCTGGAGCTGCCAACGCACTTCTTGCAAGAGTATATCTGCAGAAAGGTGACTATGCAAATGCAAGAGATGCTGCAAATGCTGTTATAAGTTCAGGAGCTTATACCCTCATGCCTACATATGCAGATGTATTTAATAATGACAACAATACAACGGAAGATATCTTTGCCACACAGATTACACTCCAGGACAGGTTCAGCTCAATGACAGAGTTCTTTTCAGTGCCTGAGTTTGGTGGAAGAGACGGCGACATAGATATACTTGACGCCCACCTTAATCTTTACTCCGACGGTGTCCAGAGGAAAGCTCTCTTTTTTATTGGAAATGGTGCTGAAAGATGTGGCAAGTGGAACAATCAGTATGGAGTAATAAACCTGATCCGTCTGGCTGAAATGTATCTGGTAAGGGCAGAATGTAACATAAGACTTTCAACCGCTGTCGGAGATACACCTCTGGCCGATTATAATGTAATTCATACCAGGGCTGGCCTGGATCCGGCTGTTTCCATAACACTGGATGATATTCTTTATGAAAGGAGGCTTGAGCTGGCTTTTGAAGGATTTAAAATTCATGATGTCAGAAGACTTCATCAGAATGTTGCTTCATATCAATATAATGATCTTAAACTGGTCTTCCCAATACCTGATAGAGATCTGGCAGCCAATCCTAATCTTAAGCCACAACAGAATCCGGGATATTAATTTAAAACTTCCTGAATAATCTAACGGCAGCAAATATTGCTGCCGTTTTTTTGTTTTAGTTCAAAAGATTATCTTTAAGTTCATTTATGACAGTTTGTTAGAATTTATTGCGATATTTTTCTGATAATCAATATGCAGGCGTGCCGATAGTTTAAATCTGAATAAAATATTACTGAATGAATCAAAAGTTCATACCAGATAATATCCTTAAGTTTATCTATTACAGAATTACCTCATTTCTGTGCTACCTGCGTGAAAGCATTGCTCCTCCACAGGTTGTTGACTATAAAAAGATACCCATAATAATAAACAATTTTAACAGGCTGGGGATGATGATAAAATTAATAGCCAGTCTTGAACAAAGAGGGTATCTCAACATTCATATACTTGACAACCAGTCTACTTATCCTCCATTACTTGAATTCTATAAATCATGTAAACACCCTGTTTATTATCTCAATAAAAATATGGGAATGAATGCCCTTTGGGGAAGTGGCATTTATAAAAAATTCAGAAATAATTTTTTTGTTTATACTGATCCGGATATTGTACCTGTTGAAGAATGTCCGGAAGATTTTTTATTATTCTTTCACCGGTGTTTAAAAAAATATAAGTTTGCAAGGAAGGTTGGTTTTTCATTAAGAATTAATGATATCCCCTCTTGTAATATTCTGAGGGATTTGGTCATAAGGTGCGAGGGGCACTTTTTCACTGATTTTAAACAGGGTGACATGCTATACCGTGCACCTATTGATACGACTTTTGCATTATATCGTCCTTACGGGAAGCGCAGACATGCTAACAATAATATTGAAATGTATCGTACTGCTTATCCATATATGGCCAGACATTTACCGTGGTATATCGATAGCGTGAATCCGGATGATGAAGAGCGCTATTACATTGAGCATTCATTATTAAATACTTACTGGATTAGCAAGAACAAAGAAATTCTAGACGGCAATCAGGAAAAAATTCTGAAAAAGGGTTAACATACTTATTCAAATTGATTCTGAACATATAAATATTACAGTGAATTCAATTAGTATTATTTATTTGTTCAGTAATATATTTACTGCTATATTTGCAGCCACAATTTTTAAAACAGGTTAAATAAAAAAGCGTAAGAATTAATGGCAGTTAAAATCAGATTAGCTAGAAAAGGCCGCAAGAAGCTGGCCTTCTACCACATTGTGGTTGCAGATAGCAGATCGCCACGGGATGGCAGATATATTGAAAAGATAGGATCTTACAATCCTCTCACTAACCCCGCTACAATCGAACTCGATTTCGATAAAGCATTAGGTTGGCTGCAAAGTGGCGCATTGGCTACAGATACATGTAGAGCTATCCTGTCTTATAAAGGTGTTCTAATGAAAAAACATCTTCTTGAAGGTGTTAAAAAAGGTGCATTCGACGAAGCTGAAGCCCTAAAGAGATTCGATGAGTGGATTAAGCAGAACGAAGCAAAAATCGAAGCTAAAAAATCAAATCTTGAAAAATCTCAGGATGATGAATTAGGGAAAAGACTTTCGGTTGAAAAACTCGTGAACGAAGCAAGAGCAGCAAAACTTGCCAAGAAGAATGCGGATCTCGCAGCTAAAGCAGCAGCAGGAGAAAAAGCTGAGGTTATTGCCGGAGAGGCAGAGCCCGCAGAAGAAACGATTCAGTCAGCCGCTCCGGAAGAAACTGCATCAGAGACGGTTGCAGAAGATAAACCTCAGGAGTAGTCTGGAGGTCATAAGGATCAGCGATCCAATGGCTTACAAATGCGACATATTGCTGGGCAGAATCACGAAAGTCAGCGGCTATGAGGGAGCCGTTGCAGTTAAGTTAGAGAAAATCTTTACTGATAATATTCCCCAAATGGAATCAATCTTCCTTGAAATTGAAGGAAGACCGGTTCCATTTTTTATATCCGGATCGGAATATTCCGGAGCGGATATTCTAAAGCTCAGGTTTGAAGGATATGATTCTAATGAAAAAATCAGCGAATTCATAGGTTGCAGGATTTTTTTGACATCCGGCATTTATAATGTTAATCTGAAAGAGGATAATGAGAACCTCATTGGGTACAGAGTATTTATGCAAGAAGATAAACTTCTCGGGTCAATTTCAGAAGTTTTGACAAATAATGGGCAATGGCTCATTAATGTAATTTCTATAAATAAAAGAGAAATTCTGATCCCTTTTCATGAACATTTTATTGTCAGTATAGATAAAAGGAAGAAAGTTATAAAAATGAATATTCCCGAAGGACTTACAGAGATTAACTGAAATATTTATTTTGATTAATGCAGCTTTTTCTGAAAAAGCAAGTCTATTAAAAGTAAAAAGTTAATATTCATTAATCCACAACACTATGAAAAGGGGAATTATCTTATCCGCATTTATTTTAGCAATATCTGTATCGTCAGGATTTGCAATCGGGCAGTCAATGGAAAAAGAAACCAGGGATGTTAAAGACTTTACGAAAGTCAGTTTTGGTGTGGCAGGTAACCTCTACATCAATTTTGGCCCGGAATTTAAAGTTGTTCTCGAAGGAGAAAAAAGGGATCTTAATGAAATAATTACCGAAGTATCAGGAGGCAGACTTGTAATTAAGAAAGATAACTGGAGATTTAATATAAATGAAAAGGTAACGGTTTATATTACTATGCCTGAGTTAAAGGGATTGGGTGTTTCAGGTTCAGGTAAAGCCGAAATAAAAGATGCTGTTAAAGCTGAAGATCTTGATCTTAGCGTCAGCGGGAGCGGCAAAATATTTACCAGTGATGTAATTGTTTCAAAGCTTGGTTGCAGCATATCAGGTTCAGGGGATATAGTTCCCGGAGGAAATGGGAAAGCAACCAAAGCCGATATTTCAATCAGCGGATCGGGTAACTTTGAGGGCGAATCATTAAAAATAGAGTCGGCTGAAATACATATCTCAGGAAGCGGAAATTGCAGCTGTAATGTTACAGAGTCTCTCAGGGCAAGTGTTTCCGGCAGCGGGAATGTGACTTATGAAGGCAACCCAAAGGTTGATGCACATGTATCAGGATCAGGCAAAGTCAGATCAAAATAAACTATCTTCTGATAATCCTAATTGTACCGTCGAGGTTTACTTTAATGACCGGGGATGCAAAACTCTTACTCCGGTCATTCTGACGCCAATTTACGACAAAGTCAACTTTATCAATCAGTGGCTTTTCAATTTCACTGAAATTCTCTGGAGATGGACTTCCGCTAAAATTAGCTGAAGTAGAAACAATTGGTTTACGAAAACGGCTTATTAGTTCGCTGCAGAACTCATCATTGCATATTCTTATTGCTATTGAATTATCCTTGCCACATACCCCTTCAGCAAGATTTTTTCCTTTCGGGTAGATAATGGTGAGTGGACTATCAGAAACACCGGCGAGTTCGAATACTATCTCGGGGCAGTCTTCTACATAGCGCTCAATCATCGACAATCCGTTAACAAGAATAATGAGGCTTTTATTCTCATCTCTAGATTTTATGTTAAAAATTTTGTTAACGGCGGCTTCATTTGTAGGATCACAACCAAGGCCCCAAATAGTATCTGTTGGATAGAGTACAATACCGCCTTGTCTAAGGGTCTTCAAAGACTCTTTTATATCTTCTTCGAAAGTCATTTAAATGAACTTATCGCCCAACGCCATTATTGTTCAGGAGCCTCAGCTTCTTGTATTTATTGAAAGTGGATTTTGCATACATGGAACAGATAAGATATCCGTTGCGACCATCAAGGAAACCCCTGTGTATAATATACGATCTGAAAAAGCCCCATATAAAATGAATATATGGAGTAAACAGATTGGCCTTTTTTCCTGCTTTGTGAAACTCTTCAGCACCAATCAGGGAATATTTATTCATCTTATCGATATGATCCTGAAGGGATGTAATAGGCCAATGCAGCAAGTCGCCCTTCAGTTTGCCAATTGTTGCACCGTTTGACATTAAAAATTTCTCATGCAGGTTGAGTTTTCCCCATTTGCCATGGTCGGCATAGAAAAGTCTCAGCTGCCTGTCAGGATACCACTCTGAATAACGGATCCAGTTTCCGCAATAGTTGCCTCGTCTGTTAAAGAGGTACCCATCATAATCCCATTTATCTTTAATAGCTAATATAGATTCCCTGAGCCTGTCACTTAAAGCTTCATCAGCATCGAGTGACAGAATATTCTTATAAGTGGCAAGTTGAAGTGCATAATTCTTTTGGTCACGGAAACCTTCAAATGAGTGTTTTATGAACCTGACATTATATTTCTTGCAGATCTCTTCAGTAGAATCGGTTGAGAATGAATCGACTACTACTATATCATCAGCAATCCCATCTAATGATGCAAGACATTTATCAATGAACAATTCTTCGTTAAATGTTATTATTACGGCAGATATTTTAGGCATACATTGACATTGGTCAGAATTGTGTTCAAAATTAACACAAAATCAATAAATAGCAATTTTTAAAACAAGGTATTTTTTCTATGAATCATTCAACAATAATTCTTCACAGGTTAGTAACTGTATGTTTAACACAAATATCATGCCGGGATGTCATACTCCCTGAGCCCTTCATTTAGAGATGTCTTCTTATCCCTAGATTCTTTACCATTTAAGGTTTCCAAGTCTTTCCATAGCTTTCAGCACACTTTCATGTGTGGCGAATGATGAAAACCTGAAGTACCCTTCACCGGAGGGGCCAAAGCCTGATCCGGGAGTACCAACCACATAGGCTTCATGGAGCAGTTTATCAAACAATTCCCAGGATTTAATCTGCCGGCCTGAATTTACCCACACATACGGGGCATTGACCCCGCCGAAGACATGAAAGCCTAGTTTGGCAAGACTTTCACGCAGGATTTTAGCATTGTTCATATAGTAATTGATGGTAGCCCTCACTTCTTTTTTTCCTTCAGGTGTAAAGATAGCAGCGGCGGCTTTCTGCACAGGGTACGATACCCCGTTGAATTTTGTGGTATGCCTTCTGAACCAGAGGGGGTAAAGGGGTTTATCTGATCCATCTGAACTTGAGGCAACCAGATTCTTAGGGATAACTGTATATGCGCAACGGGTTCCTGTAAATCCTGCAGTTTTTGAAAAACTGCGGAATTCGATAGCTACCTTTTTGGCTCCTTCAATTTCATAAATTGAATGTGGAATTTCGGGGTCAGAAATATAAGCCTCATATGCTGAATCGTAAAGTATGATGGTTTTATTTTTTATTGCATAATCGACCCATTTTTTTAACTCCGGTTTGCCAGCTGTTGTTCCTGTGGGATTATTAGGATAGCAGAGGAAGACTATATCCACTTTCTTTTTCGGAATTTCGGGGATAAAGCCATTTTCAGCGTTACAGGGCAGGTATACAAGCCCGTCGTAGTACCCGTTTCCCAGATATTCACCGGTCCGCCCTGCCATCACACTTGTATCGACATACACCGGATAAACAGGGTCCTGCATGGCAATAACATTATTCATGCCGAAGATCTCCAGAATATTGCCGGTATCACATTTTGAACCGTCTGAAACGAAAATCTCATCAGCATGTATATCAGCACCGCGATTCTGGTAGTCGTTTTTTGCAATAGCTTCGCGCAGAAAATCATACCCTTGTTCGGGCCCGTATCCTTTAAATGTTTCGATTTTCGACATTTCTTCAACACCTTCATGAAAAGCACGGATGATAAAAGGTGTAAGTGGCTGAGTTACATCGCCAATCCCCATTTTGATGATATCGGCCTGCGGATGTTCTTTCTGAAATTCACGAACCCGCCGTCCGATTTCAGGGAAGAGGTAACCAGCCTGAAGTTTAAAATAATTATCGTTAATCTGCGCCATTTTATATATTTTAGCTGCAAATATATTAAAGTTACTTTTCATCCTAAAACAATGAATTATATTTATTCCAAAGTAAGCAGCGAAAAGAAGTTTTTTGGCAACACCGACCCGATTCAGCTATCGGAAAAATACAAAACACCGCTCTATGTATATAACGAAAATATTCTGCGCGAACGATGTCGTGATCTGAAAGGACTTATTTCCTATTCAAATTTCACGGTCAACTATTCCCTCAAAGCAAACTGTAACCTCGAAATCATTAAGATTGTAAGGAGTGAAGGATTGCGGGTGGATGCCATGTCGCCCGGCGAAATATATTTAAATATGCTGGCCGGGTATAAACCCGAAGAAATTTTATACATCAGCAATAATGTAAATGAAGATGAATTTAGCTATGCCATTCATGCCGGGGTACAGATTTCCGTCGATTCTGTTTCGCAGCTGGAGATGTTTGGTAAGATCAATCCTGGAGGCAAGGTGGCATTCAGGGTGAATCCGGGTGTCGGGGCCGGGCATCATGAAAAGGTAAGGACAGCCGGGCAAAAGACCAAGTTTGGGATCGAAATGAACAGTATTCCGGAGGTAAAAAGAATCATCAAAGAATATAACCTTAAACTAATCGGGATTAACCAGCACATCGGTTCACTTTTTATGGACAGTGAAGCCTATCTGGAGAGTACTGGCAATATACTTTCCATAGCCAGGCAATTCGATGACCTGGAGTTTATCGACCTTGGGGGCGGATTTGGGATTCCATACAATAAGCAGTCCAATCAACCCCGGCTCGACCTGAAAGAGCTGGGCGGGAAACTTTCGGAGGTTATTAATTCATGGGTANNTTTAATGTGCTTATACGTCCTGTTATGTACGATTCACATCACGATATTGAAATATACCGGAAAAATGGCACTCCCTCGTTAAAAGAGGAAACCGTGAGCATCGTGGGCAATATCTGTGAAACAGGCGATATAATAGCAAAAGACAGAAAACTCCCTGAAATTATTGAGAATGACATTCTTGGTGTGCTGGACAGCGGAGCTTATGGATATTCAATGAGCTCGAATTACAACAGTCGACTGCGGCCGGCCGAAGTCCTGATAGAGGCCGATGGCAATCCCCGACTTATACGCAGAAGAGACACCCTTGAAGACCTCGTCAGAAATTTTATACTTTAGTAGCCCGACTATATCAGTTAACGATGGAGAAAAACAGTTTTGTTAAGATGCATGGACTAGGCAATGAGTACATTGTTCTGGAGAGTACGAAAATAGATTTCCAACTCACAAAGCAGGCTATAATGCGTTTGTGCAACATCCATTTCGGGATCGGCTCCGATGGCATTGTTATGATGGTTCCGTCGACAAAAGCTGATTTTGGTTTCAGGGTTTATAATCCGGATGGTTCGGAGGCGGAAAAAAGCGGCAACGGGCTTCGTATATTATGCAAATATCTCTATGATTATAGTTATGCTAAGACCCGGCACTTTTCCCTGGAAACTATGACAGATATTGTTTATGCCGATATCGTTGAAGAAGAAAAAGGAAAAGCAATGCTGATTCGTCTGGATATGGGGAAGGCAATCTTTACATCACGCGATATACCGGTTAATTCGGATCAACCGGAATTCATCGGACAAAAAATAATGGCAGGCGATAAGGAATTTGAAGTGAATTGTGTATCATTAGGAAACCCTCATTGCGTTGTTATAAAACAGGAGCTTGATGAGGACGAAATCCGTACTTATGGACCCTTACTTGAAAACCATCCATTGTTTCCCAACCGCATCAATGTGCAATTTGCCAGGGTCCTTTCCGACCACGATGCACAGATTATGATCTGGGAACGGGGAGCCGGTTACACGCTGGCATCCGGGAGCTCGTCCTGTGCAGCATCATGCATTCTCGTTAAAAGAGGTCTGATAAAAGGAGATCTTACAATGCATATGCAGGGAGGAGCTCTGAAAATACAAATCGATAAAAACTGGAACATTCGCATGACAGGCGAGGTACGTGAAATCGCCAAAGGAGTGCTGAGTGGTGAGCTGTTGGAAGATCTGAACAAACCCTTTGCGGGTTGAAACAATAGATGCTAAGTGCAATATGGTGAATATGAACATAATGTAAAATTTACATTTTTTAAGATAAAGTTGTGCTCATGTTTTTGACATTCTGTTTGGCAGTAACCAAATCTATTCTATATTTGTACCTTCCGTACTTTTGTTTTTATCAACATTTTGGTATTCTGAATTGTCGTGATTTGATTTGTATTAATAATTAACCTATGAGTAAATTTATTTATTTAACAGCAACCCCAGAAGCATTGATTGCTTCTATGCTGCCACCGGCCGAGTTTGGCTCATATCTTTCAACCGGAACAAAAAAAAGAAATAAAGGTCAGGCAATTTTCTTTGAGGTTGACCTTGCAAAGATTGAGAAATTGATCGATATTGATAGTCTGAACAGGCGATGTGTTGCCAAAGATGATGGCAAACCGAAAAGTTCTGTTTATCTTTCAGTTTACAAAACACTGGAAATGATCCCATTATCGGCGCTTAAGAGTTTGTATCTTACAACCGATAACGGTTATACGCTGGAATTGAAAAAAACAACTTATGACAGATCAAGAGAAGTTCTGGGCAAGCTGCATCTTTTTCAGGAGTTATGCCCGGTAACACCATTGGTTGCCAGTGAATTAACTCCTTCTGCATTCCTTAAAAAGCTTACTGACGGATCAATTCCCATCGTCCTTCCAAAACTCTTTTTTGTTGACATGAAACTGGGAGAATTGGCAACAAATCCACTTTCCGGTTCTGTTGAACATTTGCCTTATTCAAACATCGGTCACCTTCGCGACTGTCTGGAAATTTTAAAAGGCGAATATGAAAAACATATGAAAACTGTTCAGCGTATTTACTCAGGCTCGCTTCTCTACAGAACAATTGAGTCAGGATTCTATGTTGGCTCGAAGGATGAGATTCTCTTTTATCCGTACCCGAATCTGGCAGAACTGGAAAACACTAATTATGAATTTTTTAGATCTATATAGTATTAATCTTTTAATTGAATATTTATTATGGTGAGTTTACCGGGGGCAACCCCTTTTGAAGTAGTCGCAATCTGGACTGTTCTGGTTATTGCATTTTTCGGGCTTGCTTATGCAATGTTTCTGCGCAGGCAGATAATGGCCCATGATAAAGGAACAGAAAAAATGCAGGATGTTTGGGATGGAATACGGTTAGGAGCAAATGCTTATCTGAAAAGGCAGTTAAAAACTATTGTTCCGCTTATTTTCGTCTTTACGGTTATTCTCTTTCTCTCGGTTTATGTAGTTCCTCCGACAGAGGAGTCGAAACTGCGTTTTGTTGGTTATTCCGATGAATCTCTTAAGCTGGTTATTGGCTTTGGCCGGGCAATAGCATTCATCATGGGTTCTTTCTTTTCACTCATGGTAGGTCAATTCGGTATGAGAATGGCCGTTCAGGCCAACGTTCGTGTAGCTTCAGCTTCAAGAAGAAGTTTCGGTGAAGCCCTTAAGATTGCTTACCGCGCAGGTACCGTTACAGGAATGCTTACAGACGGTTTAGGTTTACTTGGAGGAACAATGATTTTTATTATTTTCGGTGTAGCATCTCCCGATACATTGCTTGGATTCGGTTTTGGAGGCACATTGCTTGCTCTTTTTATGAGAGTCGGTGGTGGTATCTATACCAAAGCTGCTGATGTCGGAGCTGACCTGGTTGGAAAAGTTGAAGCCGGTCTGCCGGAAGATGATGAACGTAACGCTGCAGTTATTGCCGACCTTGTTGGTGATAATGTTGGTGACTGTGCAGGTATGGCAGCCGATATTTTTGAATCATACGAAGTCACAATTGTTTCAACATTGATACTCGGGGTTGTACTCTTCACCCAGACACATCAACTTTCATGGATTATATTCCCGTTGCTCGTACGCGGTATCGGAGTTCTCTCTTCAATAATCGGTACATATCTTGTAAAAGGAAGCAAAAGTGGCAAAAGTAACAATGCGCTTAAATCAATCAATAAAGGATTCTATTCCTCAGCCGCAATAAGTATTACAGCGTTCGGTATTCTTTCATTTTTCTATCTGCATGACTGGCGCTCATTTCTTTCGGTAGTGGTAGGGATAATACTCGCTATTGTGCTTGACGAAATAACCAAACACTTCACTGATGGGAATTTCCATCCTGTTAAAGATATTGCGAAGAACGCAAAGACTGGAGCTGCAACCTTATTATTAAAGGGTATGAGTTATGGATTTGAAGTTGCCGTATGGCAGACATTAGTAATTGCCATCACAATTCTTGCTTCGGTTATGATCTATTATGGTCAGCCTATTACTTATGTCCTTTATGGAGTTGCAATGACCGGTATAGGTATGCTTACTCTCACTGGCAATAATGTCGCCATGGATGCATTCGGACCAATTGCTGACAATGCAAACGGGATCGGTGAATTGTCTCATCTCGATAAGGATGCACGTAAGATTATGGATTCGCTCGATGCAACAGGGAACACCACAAAAGCTATTACAAAAGGTGTAGCAATTGGCTCTGCAGTAATTGCTGCAGTGGCATTATTCGGATCTTACCTTACTGATGTCAGTAAAGTTCAGTTTCAAATGGGATTTGAAAAATCAACACAGCTGATCGAAACAGGTATCAGAATTTCAGTTCCGATGGTATTCATCGGGCTGCTTATCGGTGGAACTATCCCATGGCTCTTTTCTTCTCTGACAATCAATGCCGTTACACGTGCTGCAGCTCAGATAGTAGAAGAGGTACGTCGTCAGTTCAGGATACCCGGTATCATTGAACGTACTGTAAAACCTGATTATCAGAGAGCAGTTGATATATGCACGATATCGGCACAGAGAGAACTCATCCCATTGGCGCTGATTGCTGTAGTATCTCCAATTCTCCTCGGCTGTTTTCTAGGCGTTGAAGCCTTAGGCGGTTTTCTTGCTGGTGTAATTCTCTCAGGGCAGCTGCTTGCAGTCTTCATGGCTGGGGCAGGTGGTGCATGGGACAATGCGAAAAAAACCATTGAGGACGGTCTTTATGGCGGCAAAGGATCTGAAGCTCATCATGCAGCTGTTGTTGGTGATACTGTCGGTGATCCGCTTAAAGACACAGCCGGACCAGCGATTAATCCTATGATAAAGGTTATTAACATGGTTGCACTTCTTTCGGCTCCTGTAATCATTGCTTACCAGAAACCAGGACACGTATCTGTTGGCATGTTTGTTACAGGTATAATCTGCCTGGCAATTATAATTACGTCAATAACATTCTCCAAGAGAGGAGGATTTAAAAAAGAAGTTTTCGAGGCTTAAACTTTTAATATTCTTTGATGTAGAGACAGGTCTCAGACCTGTCTCTACTCTTTTAAAAACCCTTGTCTCTTCTAAGACCCCGGAGTTTTATTGGTGGCCATCACCATTTTTACTTTTAATCGGGTGCCAATCTCAAGAAGATCAGCAAGATCCTGAACCGTTAATGTGTATTCCATCCTGAGAATAATAGTTGGTTCCTGAAGAGTACTGATCCTGGCTTTTAAAAGCGGTTCTATATCGTCGAAGTTAATCTGATGGCTATCGATGTAGTATTTTTTATCTTTAGTGACCGAAATTGATATCTGTTGCTTACTTAGATTCTGAGCTGATTTTGAAGTAGGCAATAATAGCTTGATTACATTGGGATTAGCCAGGGATGAAACAATCAGGAAGAATAAAAGCAGGAAAAACATAATGTCATTCAGAGATGACGTACTGACCTCCGGCTTAAAATGCTTTTTTCTCTTAATAATCATTTTATAATGCTTTTACAACCTCATTAACCTGCCTTTGCATATCTATTGAATATCTGTCTATCATCATTTGCAGATAATGATAACAACTGTACGCTATTACTCCTACAATTAATCCTGTACCGCTGCAGATCATCTTCTGGTACAATCCGCCGGCTATAATGCCTATACTGATATTATCAGCCAATGAAATGTTATAGAAGATTTTAATTACCCCGGCAATAGTTCCTATGAAGCCGAGCATAGGGGCAATTCCTGCAATAATACCAAGATACCCTGTGTTTTTTTCCATCTCGGAAATCTCGAGGTTGGCAGTGGCTTCCATATAATTCTCAATATCCTTCGGAGTTTTTCCGGTCTGGCTGAGTCCGCTCTCGAGGATTCTTCCGAGCGAAGTATCATTATTCCTTGTGTGAACCAGTGCTTCTTCGGGTCTCTTGTTCCTGATCTCCCCAATGATATTATATATAAGGTTCTCATCCACAACTGTTTTTTTTCTGATATAAAGGAATCTCTCTATAAAAAGATAAATAGTGAATATCGACAGAAGAATGATGGGGATCATTATGAATCCCCCCTTCATGAGCAGTTCGGCCACATTATTAACTGAATTAGTGTCTTTTAAATGTGGTTGATCAATCGCCAGTAAAATGTAAGTGTAAAGCATTTTTCTCCTTTTATTTAGCTATCAAAGTTATTATTTGTTTATCGCCCTGGAAGAACTATAATTTTTAACGAACAAATGTACAAACTCTTTAGGAAAAACCTGTGTTAACTATTAAATTTGGATTTTTTACAGGATAAATGTAAATTCCGATCCTGATTCACGATGTTAATTTATTGAAATTGATAATTTTTCTATTTAGATTTCGTTTTGATTAATATAAATAATAATATAAACCAATATGACTGCAGCCCTTTTCCATATTGCGCAGAATTTTGATACTCTCAGTAAAACTGTTGCATCTGTTCCCGCGCTTCCTGTTCAACATGCCTCTGAAACTTTCCACCTGATAGATATTATTATGAAGGGTGGTGTTATTATGATACCAATTGGTTTGCTTTCCATAATAGCAGTTTATGTTTTTATAGAGCGTTATTTAACTATCAGACGCCATCTAAGTTCAGATGTAGACTTTATGAACAGCATACATGAATATATTCTGAACGGAAGGACCGATTCAGCTCTTACACTATGCCGGAATACTGCAAAACCCATTGCCAGAATGATAGAAAAGGGAATTTCCCGCCTGGGAAAACCTATCAAAGAAATTGAAGAATCAATAGAGATAGCGGGTAAATTTGAAGTCTATGACCTTGAAAAAAATGTACAGATCCTTGCCGTTATAGCCGGTATAGCCCCTATGTTCGGTTTTCTTGGAACCATAATCGGTGTAATTAAAATATTTTTCAATATCTCTATGACGAGCGATGTAAGTATAGGAACTGTTTCTTCCGGGCTTTATGTCAAAATGGTTTCCAGTGCAGCCGGGCTCACTGTTGGTATACTTGCCTATATCGGGTACCATTGGCTCAATATTATTTTAAATAAAGCTATTCATCAGCTTGAATGGAATGCAATGAATTTCATTGACCTGTTAAAAAGCCCGTCAAAATGATCGACCTTCGTAAGAAAAAAGACTTTACTGCTGAAGTATTTACTTCTTCCATGAACGACATCATGTTCTTTCTTATGCTGTTTTTCATCATTACTTCCACTCTGCTCAATCCGAGTATGATAAAAGTTTCATTGCCTAATTCGCGTAGCAGCCAGTCACTTCAGAAGAAGGAGATTAACCTTACTATGACCAAAGAAAAGATCTACTTCGTGAACAATACACAGGTTTCTTTCGATGCCCTTGAAACACAGCTGAAAAAAGAACTGACACGTTCTCCTGATGCTTTCATCATGTTACGTTTTGATAATACTCTCCCAATCCAGGATTTGGTGAATGTACTTTCTATAGGAAACAGGTTAAATTCAAAAATGATTATTGCAACGGCAAAGACAAAGTAGCCTCCACTCTAATTATATGAAAAACATCCTCTTACGCTCCCCTTATTATATTTCGAAAAGGGTATTATTACTAATCCTTTTATTTATGTTACCGCTTGCGGTATCTGCCTCTTCAGGGAAGGTGCCATCTGTTGGTCCTGTAAGGGTTGAATTCATAATATTCGGATTAATTCTTGTTGGTGTTGCACTTTTGCATAAACAAACTTTCTGGGTTGCGGTAACAGGACTAACAGTCTTGCTGATCTTCAAATTTGTTTTTGATCCCGGGTTTCATTTCATGGAGCACGTTTTCGGTCAAAACACTATGTATGACCAACTTATGCATAAAAATCTCCGACAGGGTGAATGGGGCATTATTCTGAACCTTATGGGATTATTACTTGGATTTGCGATCCTTGCAAAAATATTTGAAGAATCCGGAGTGCCTGAAATTTTGCCTAAATTCCTTCCTGATGACTGGAGAGGCCCGTTTCTGCTACTAGTATTTGTTTGTGTAATTTCTTCTTTCCTCGACAATATTGCAGCAGCACTGATTGGTGGAGCAATCGCCATTGTGGTTTTTAAAAACAGAGTTCATATTGGTTATATTGTTGCAATTGTTGCGGCCAGTAATGCTGGTGGTAGTGGCAGTGTTGTTGGAGATACTACGACAACTATGATGTGGATTGATGGGGTTAGTCCGTTTAATGTTCTTCATGGATTTATTGCTGCGTTGACAGCACTTCTATTCTTTGCCTGGTTTGCTTCCCACCAACAGGATAAATATCAGAGAATCCAAAAAGATGC
>PLNF01000014.1 GCA_003141715.1 Bacteroidales bacterium
ATCCTTCTAACTATGAAACTAACGACCTTGCTTTTATTTGTCTTCCTGGTCAGCTTTTCAGTTGCCGGAAGTTCACCACAGCAGCAGATGGTGACCGGCACTGTGACCGACGCTATCACAGGTAATCCTTTGCCTGGTGTCAATGTATTAATTGACGGTACTCAGACGGGTACTGTAACTGATCTCCATGGTAAATTCAGCCTTTCAAAACCTGACAGTGGTGCAGTAATCGTATTCTCATTCATTGGCTATGTAACTGAAAAAGCAATATGGTCGGGCCAGACTGTGATTGATATAAAACTAACCCCAAACATACTGACACTTGAAGAGGTAGTGGTAACTGGCTATGGGACAATCAAAAAGTCGGATCTAACAGGCGCTATCTCAACCGTAAAAGCAAAGGAGATAGAAAAATCTGCACCTGTGAATATTGAGTCGGCCCTTCAGGGACAAGTGCCAGGCATGATTATCACATCAGTATCAGGGGCACCGGGAAGTGAGCCGATAGTGCGCATTCGCGGTATTGGAACAGTAAATAATAACAATCCTGTTTATGTCGTTGACGGAGTTTTGATAGATCCGAGTCAGGGTGAATTCAACCTTAATTTTTTGAATCCCAATGATATTTCCAGCGTCGAAATTCTCAAGGATGCTTCTGCACAGGCTATCTACGGCTCCAGAGGCGCTAACGGTGTAATTCTTATTACAACTAAAAAGGGAACTGAAGGAGTACCCAGGGTAACTTTCAGTTCCAGTTTCGGCTTTAAAAATATAATCAGAATTCCACCAGTGCTGAACAGGGAAGAATTTAAGGACTATATGGTTACTTGTTATACAAATGGTTATCTCCGTACGCACCCGGATTCTGGTACCACTGTCCCGCTTAAAACTCTGATAAGCAATTATAACACAATGAGATATATGATGGAGGAATATAATGATAGTACATATACTGATTGGTATAAAGAGATCCGTAATAAAAATGCCCTCAATCAGAACTACAATCTTTCAATCAATGGAGGTACAAAATATGCCCATTATGCAGCCAATATAGGATATTTGAATGAAGACGGGTCAGTCAGAAGATATGGTTATCAGAGATATTCTTTTCGATTGAACACTGATTTCACGGTAGGCAAAAACATTGTCATCGGAGAAAACCTTGGAATAACATATGATAAGCGAAAGAACAACGATTATAACGGACCAATCGGGACCGCTATGAGTGCAGATCCCCTGATACCCGTTTACCAGACAAAGGATTCAGTCAGCATTAATGATCCGAATTACATCTACGACAGGTATTCTGCCTCTAGTATAGGTGGAGGAAATCCACTATTGGATATAGAGAGGTCAAACTGGACTCAATCCCGGTTAAATCTTGTTGGGAACATCTTCACTGAAATAACCATTTTAAAAGATTTTAAATTCAGGTCAAGCATGGGGTTTAGTAGCGTCTATAACGAAACATCCGACTTTTCTCCGCAATTTTATGTTTCGTCTTCTCCCGGTTGGAATAATCCGGTCCAGACTGTCTCTGAGTATGATGGAATTTCATATGGTTGGATATGGGAGAATACTTTAACCTACTCAAAAAAAATAACAGATCATTCTTTGACTGCCCTTCTGGGTTTCACATCCGAATATACCGATAACAGGAATATGAACGGTTCCAAACAAAGCACGCCATCAAATGATCCTGAGGTAAGAACTTTTAATGCTGCAACTTTAAACCCTCTACTCTCAGGCACCTACTCTATTATTACTTTGATGTCATACCTTGGCCGTCTGAATTATTCATACCGCGAAAAGTATCTTCTTACAACAAGTCTTAGACTGGATGGCTCTTCAAGGTTTGGACCTGGTCACAAGTGGGGCAATTTCCCTTCCTTTTCCCTGGGATGGAATTTAAGCAAGGAAGATTTTTTTAAAAACATGGATCAGGAGATAATCAGCAACCTTAAATTCAGAGGTGGATGGGGCCAGATAGGTAATTCCAGCCTGCCGGTCAATTCTGCCTATGTTTCTCAGGTCTCTTCAAATTCGCCCGACTGGTGGCTGCCCACCCGATATATATTCGGAGATCAGGTTTATCAGGGATATACAGTCAGCACAATCGGCACTCCAAACATAACATGGGAAACAACTCAGCAGACAAACATCGGAGTAGATATTGCATTCCTGAAAAATGCCCTTACTCTTACAGCCGATTATTACATCAAAGATACCAGGAACATGCTTCTTCAGGTACCTGTTCCCTGGTATTCAGGCTATCCCTCGACGGCCTCTCCTTATACAAATGCCGGATCTGTAAGAAATAAAGGATTCGAAATAATCCTGGAATTAAAGGAAAAATCAGGTGATTTTACGTACGGTGCTTCAATTAACGGTTCGGTGTTCAATAACACTGTTACAAGCCTTGAAATGGGGAATAAGCCGATTGATTATGCTTTCAGCCGCACTGAAGTCGGAAAACCTATAGGTTATTTCCGCGGTTACGTGGTTGAGGGTGTTTTCCAGTCAGACTTCTGGGTAAAGAGCCATGTGACACCCGAGGGCGAGCCAATTCAACCCTATGCCCAGGTCGGTGATTTCAAGTTCAAAGACCTGAATGGTGACGGAAAAATTGATGACAATGATCAGACAGATATAGGATCTCCATGGCCTAAACTTACATATGGATTCAATGTGAATCTTGGTTACAAAGCTTTTGACTTATCCATCTTCTTCCAGGGGTCCTACGGGAACGATATTTTTGATATGGGGATGTGGCGTCATCTTAACTTCGTTGGCTCGGGCCAGGAATATGAATACATTTACCAAGACGCATGGAATGGACCCGGATCTACCAATTCAAATCCAATACTGACGACTGTAGATCAGAACGACAATTTCAGGCCATCATCCTACTTTGTTGAAGATGGCTCATACCTGCGTCTTAAAAACCTTCAGTTTGGTTACAATATTCCAAAAAAACTATGTAACAAGATGATGATCAGTAACGGCCGAATATGGGCGGGATGCACAAACCTGCTGACATTTACCAGGTACCGTGGAATTGATCCTGAGGCCGGAGCCAATGGGTCTCCGCTTATTGAGGCAGGGTATGACTGGAATAACTTTTTCCCGCAGACAAGGGAATTTACTCTCGGATTTACTGTTACATTTTAATTTATTGTTAAACTTAAGACTATGAAAAAAATATATTCTTTTGGAATACTATTCCTTTTGATAGTTTTCTTTTTTGCAGCTTCCTGCAAAAAAGAATTCCTTGATCAGAAACCTACAAGTGCCTTGACTGAAGCTGATTATTTTCAAAACCTGGGAGAGCTTGAAACCGGACTTGTCTCTTGCTATGCTGCCTTGGGTGGAATTTGGAATTTTGAGACAGACCTCTGGGGATTAGGGGATATTGGTTCAGATGACGCAGATAAAGGCAGTACGGCTGATGATCAATATGATCTTACTCCCGTATCCTATTCCATGCAGACTGCCAATAATGGTTGGACTGCCGGACTCTGGTTTGATTGTTATTCTATAATTTCAAGATGTAATAAGGTTATTGAAAAATCCACAGGAATGCCAAATGGTACGGATACGAATGCTATCAGAGTAATCGTCAACCAGGCAAAATTTATCCGGGCATTATGTTATTATCATCTGGTGACAACTTATGGTGATGTCCCACTTGTTAACAAATATCTTGACCCTGATCAGTTAAACCTCAAAAGGGCACCTGTTGCTGAGGTTTGGAACCAGGTAGAATCCGATCTGATTGCAGCTACAACACTTCCTACAAAAAATGATTGGGAGTCGGGAAGAGTAACTTCAGGAGCCGCATGGTCGATGCTGGGGAAAGTTTATATAACAGAGAATAAGTTTGAGCAGGCTAATCATGCTTTTTACCAGGTTGTTAATTCGAACCAGTACGCGCTTGTTAATGATTTTGGCTTTATTTTCCGGCATGAAGGAGAAAACTGCAATGAATCTATTTTTGAGATCCAGCATAAAAACAATATTGAAAATGGCAGTTTGTGCTCATGGACTGCTGCCTACCGAATGCCAAGGGATTATGGAGCAGGTGGATGGGGATTTGATACACCAACACAGGACCTCTTCAATGAATTTGAACCCGGAGATCCGAGGATCATTTACACATTTATGTTCAAGGGAGATGTTTTCCCGATAGATGAAAACAATAACTATACAGTTGAGAACGGATATTCCTTAACAGGATTCAATTGCCGCAAAGCCTGGATACCATGGTCAGAAAGATCCGGTATTAATGCCGACTATAATAATTGGGAAATAAACTGGAGGTATATGCGATATGCGGAAGTTTTACTGCTTTATGCCGAATCCCTGAATGAGGTTATGAAACCTGATTCGGCTCTGAATCTTCTTAATCAGGTCAGGGCAAGGGCCAGGCTTACTCCTTTAACTGATCCACAACGGATATCATGTGCCTATACAATACCAACTCCCAATCCGCTGCTTCCGGATGTTATTGCGTCGAATCAATCTGACCTGAGAAAGGCAATATGGCATGAACAGCGGGTTGAGCTTGCAACTGAAGGGTTAAGACGAAATTATCTTTTAAGGACAGGAAGATTCATAGAAAGAATGGACTATGCCAAAGCATATGCAGGTGTTATAGATGTTCAGCCGTACCAATTACTGTTTCCGGTACCGGTGCAGGAGATAAATGTTTCAAATGGATTAATCACTCAAAATCCCGGTTATTAATTATAAGTGTTATTAACATAGCTTAATAAGAATTGTCCGATTATCTTAATTCCTGAATGGTTGGATTTTTATTTGACCTGTGTTATTGTATTTTATAACTTTATCACTAAGTTTAAAAATCATGGCAAGTATAATTCCGGGCTTCGAATATGACATCTTTATCAGCTACCGCCAGAAAGACAATAAGTACGATGGCTGGGTTACTGAGTTTGTTGATAATCTGAAAAAAGAGCTTGAGGCTACATTTAAAGAAGATGTAAGTGTTTATTTCGACATAAATCCTCATGACGGACTGTTAGAGACACATGATGTTGATGCATCCCTGAAAGAGAAAATCAAATGTCTGGTCTTAATTCCCATTATCTCGCATACTTACTGTGATCCCAAATCGTTCGCATGGGAACATGAATTTAAAGCTTTTATTGATCTGGCATCGCAAGATCAGTTCGGGTTGAAAGTTAAGCTGCCCGGCGGAAATGTAACTAACCGGGTGCTTCCGGTCCGGATTCATGATCTCGACGCTGAAGATGTAAAATTATGTGAGTCAGTAATTGGAGGTTACCTTCGGGGTGTGGAATTCATATACAGGGAACCGGGAGTAAACAGATCACTGACTCCGGGGGATGATGAAAAGAAAAACCTTAATAAAACCAGGTACCGCAACCAGATAAACAAAGTTGCCAATGCCATAAAAGAGATCATTACAGGATTGAAATCAGGGAAAGAGGTCTCTGGCAAGGAAAAGCCAGATCAGGAATTACCATGGGAGGAGGTTAAAAAGGTTCCTGAAGATAAGCAGGCAGGATTAAATAAAACTAAGCTCCTCTCCTATTCTATTTTTGCATTTCTTGTCCTGGTATTACTTGGCGCGTACCTTTATCCAAAAATCTTCAAACGCGATACTCTTGATAAACTCAGATCCTCGGGTGAGAAAATTTCTATAGCAGTGATGCCATTTAAGAATATGACAAATGACACAACATGGAATGCCTATCAGGAAGGGATCCAGACGAATTTAATCTCATCATTGACAAACACCGGGGAACTTTTTGTAAGAAAAAAGGATAACGTAAACGCTTTGCTTAATTCCAAAGGTCCTGTTGAATATGCTTCAATCTCGCCATCTGTAGCAGATAAAATCTCCAATAAGCTTGAGGCAGATATTTTCATAAATGGCAGCATTCAGCATGCCGGTTCAACCCTTCGTTTGAACGCTGAATTAATTGATACAAAGACAAAGGAGGTTTTGAAATCATTTGAAGTGAACGGGCCTTATAACCAGGATATAATCTTTGAAATAACAGATTCTCTCAGAAAAAAGGTAACTGATTTTCTTCTGATATCTAAATTAATAAAAGAAAATCCTCTATATCAGCACTATAAGCCTCCCACCACTTCTCCTGAAGCATTAAGATATTTTTTTTACGGGCAAAACGCGCGGAATAAAGGGGATTTCGCAGGGGGAATATCCTGGGGTTTTAAGGCATTGGCTGCCGACTCAACCTTTGCTGATGCTGCTTTTATGGTTGAGAATTCATATTCATGCAGTGGCAATCCGGAGCAAAGCAGGCTATGGTTAATCAGAGATTACAAAAAAAGAGATCAGATGACCTATGACTGCAATCTCTATGCAAGCTGGGCTTATGCTTACACCTTTGGGTCACCCGATGAACAGATTAAATATTTAAAGCTGCTCCAGGAATTCGATGATGAGGATCCTGGTACTGATATGCTTCTGGGACTCAATTATAATGATTTAAAACAATATGATAAAGCAATTCCTGAGTTGGAAAAGTCGTTGCAAATATTACATAAATGGGGAGACGAGTATTTAAAGATGGATCAAACACCTACAATTCAACTCGGATGGGCATACCATGGAACGGGTCAATATAAAAAGGAGAAAAAGATTTTGAATGAATTGGAACATTATCAGCCCGGTAATTTCTGGTTAATCAGGGGAAGAGTATTATTGGCATTTGCTGAAAAAGATTCGGTTGCGGCTAACGGGTACCTCGCAAAACTTATTCTTAATTTAAAAGAAGGCGCCTCAGAGGCGCATGTTGCAGGCGGACTGGGTCATCTTTACTCTGATGCCGGTATGCCGGACAAAGCTGAGGGCTATTACCGGAAAGCGCTTTCACTGGAACCTGAAAACCCTGGTAGAATGAATGACCTTGCCAATTTTTTTATTAATAGTAATCGAAACCTAAGTGAAATTCCGGAACTCATGGATAAGGCAATGGCATTGGCTAAAAGCAAAATAGATTATTATGACTATTTAAATATAAAAGGATGGGGATTATATAAGCAGAATAAATATAAAGAAGCCTTAGATATTCTTCAAAAAACCTGGGATGAAGCGCCTTTTAAAGTATATTCCATAAGATCTCATTACGAGGAGGTGAAGATGGCTGTTGCGGCTCAGAAATGAAAGGGGGAAAGGGTGAGGGGGAGATGTAAAAGACAAAAGACAAAAGTCACAAGACAAAAGTTAAAAAGGTAATATTTCCGTGTAACTCCGTGATAACTCAGTGACACTCCGTGGTTAAGTTCAGATTAACAAAACCTTACAGAATGAATTAATAGTATGAAAACCAAAAAAACCTGCATACTGATCCTCCTTATTTTCCTTCAATCTTTGATTAGTTTTTCATTTTTAAACAAAGATGATTTCTTCTCGATTATTATTCTTCCCGACACCCAGCATTACTCTTCAAGCTTCCCCGACATCATTTATAAACAGATGGACTGGATTGTGGAGAATAAAAATCTTCTGAATATTCAATATGTTGTTCATTTGGGTGATATTACAAACAACAATAAGGAATATGCGTGGGAAGTTGCCGACAAATCATTTAAAATCCTTGAAAATGCAGGAATTCCATACTCCATAGTCTACGGAGACAATGACATTAAAAACCCGGAAAAGAATTTCTATGATGGTTTCCGCCATACTGAATTACTTCACAAATATTTCCCGGTAACGCGTTTTGATAAACCCGGCTCGTGGTGGAGCGGAGGGTTCTATGACCCGGAAAAGATTGATAACTATTATTGCCTTTTCAATTACAAAGAGTACAAATTTTTGATCATGAATCTTGAGCTGGCCCCCCGGAGTGCTGTTTTAAAGTGGGCAGACACTATAATTTCCCAAAATGCAACAAGAAAGGTTATACTGGTCACTCATGATTATCTTAACAGAAACGGGAAGCGTTTGGCTGATCTTAATACTTTTGGAATGGATGGAAAAGATAATAATGGCAAACTTAAGGGTAACAACGCAGAGACTGTTTTTAAAAAACTTGTAAAAAAGAGCCCCAATATAATAATGGTCTTATGTGGCCATAAAGAGGGCACCTTCCAGAAAGAAGTAAGAATAGAAGGGTCCTCGGATTCAGTAAAAACCAGGAAAGTGTTCGAAATTCTGAGTGACTTCCAGGATGAAAAAATAAAAGGGTCCGATGAAAAATCTGGCAAGGGATTGCTCCGGGTGTTAAAAATTTATCCTGAAAAGAACGAAATTGGAATATTAACCGTCAGCGCTTTGACAGGGAAAACCAAAGAGGAAGAAATACACTTATATTTAGGAGAATAACTTAAGCTTAATAGTACCTTTAAAAATTATCTGATTACCATAATTGGGAATGGCAGGATTAGAAAAAATACCAATTACCGTGGGTGTTGTAGGTCATATTGACGCTATAACCACCCCGGAACATAAAAAGCAGATCGAACTGTTGTTTAAAGATCTGGCTGCAAAATATCCCAATTCTCCTGTTTATCTGTTTTCTTCAGTTGCAGAAGGAGCAGACAGATTTGTTGCAAACATTTTTTTAGATCTGAAAAGAAACAATGAAGAATACAAAAAGAGATTCGAACTGATTATTCCTCTGCCTTTTGAAGATGAAGAATATAAAAATGACTTTGATGACGATTCTGATAAAGAATTTGAGATTTTGCTGAAACAGGCAAAAAGAAAGTTTTGCATAGCTTGTGACGGCAAGAAAATTGACAGGGCCCAGCATTATCTTGAAACCGGCAAATTTGTGGCCGACAGTTCTTTGATCTTAGTAGCACTATGGGACGGACAGGAGGGGAAAAAAGGGGGAACAGCTGATATTGTAAAATATAAGAAGACGGGAGATGACAGCAATGTAGCAAAAAGCACATTTGAATACGAAGGAAGTGTTTTTATATTGCCATGCAACAGAAACACAACAGCAGGGCAGGTTTCAGCGATTCAGAAACAAGATATTGAATTATCGCTTGAAACGGTTTTAAAAGATTCTACAATAAGAGAGGCTCTTGAGAAAATCGAGGAAATCAATTCTGATTCATTAAAAATAAGTCAGAAAACCCACGCAAAATCACAAAGTCTTCTAATCAGTAATCCGGAAAAACTTGATGCCCCCCAGAAATCAATTCTAAACTCCTATTCACTTTTAGATGTATTATCACTTCGGTTTCATAAAAAATATATGCATACTGTCATCTGGTTGTTTGTAACCGGATTATTTATAGTTATGTCTCTGGCGATCTACACCAACCTATGGACGAAAATGGTTGTCCTTTCAATTGTTATTCTTCTGTTTTTTTTAGCTGGGATTATTTATTTCTATTCCAGAATAACAAAAGATCACTCAAAATATTTATATAACAGAACATTGGCAGAAGCTTTGAGAATTCAGTTTTACTGGAACATTGCGGGGATAAATCATAATGTTTCTGATTACATTTTAAGAATACACAGAAAAGAGTTTACATGGATCGAGCATATTCTTTCATCAATGTACGGCGTTACTTATAATAATAAACCAATAACTGCCTCAGCAATTAACGATCTGACTAGAAATTGGGTGAAAAATCAGGCAGATTTCTTTGAATCATCAATAAAGAGAATGACTCAAAAACTTGCTCAATATCATTTGATTTCAAATATATCTTTCATTATTGCTTTTGCGCTTCTTCTTTCCATTTTCTTTTTAGATAAATTTTATGGAATAGACAATTACATGAATTATCTTCAGGTTGTGATAGGAACGTTGTTAAGTATTTTTGCCCTTATCAGAGCTTTTATTCAAATTAAAGGCTATGACCAGTTACTTAATCAATATGATCTGATGAATGTTCTTTATCAGAAAGCCGAAGCAAAAATTAACCAGATAAGTTCAGCACTTCAGGAGACTGATGAGCAACATGCCTATCTTAAAGAACTGTTTTTTATTATCGGGAAGGAAGCCCTGATTGAGAATGGGAACTGGTATCTCATCCTGAAGGAGAAAGAACCCGGGATTGAAGGTATATGATAGTTACTAATAATGCATCTAAATGATGATAAATCAGTTTAAGTGGTTTTTTTCCTTATAATAAATATCCAATAATGCTCTTTTTCTTTTATAATTGATTCTGCGGATTTTAATCTTCGAAATCTCTTTTCCGGTCCTGACGGAAACATCCTTTAAAAGTTTATCCCTTTTCTCCGGCTTAAGTAATTCCAGATTATCATAAATGATTTCATGTGTTTCAATCTTGTATTTTAATACAAACTCCTCCAGTAAAAAAACAGTAAGCACAATTATTAAGTTGATGATCAGAACCCCTAATAAAGGAAACCTGAGCAATTTTAATGAATTGATAACTGAAACCCCAAAGGTTGTAAAGGTATATGCCATATCCTTTTCGGTGAAATTCCTGGTTCTTAGCCTCAGAAGCGAGAAAACGGCGAATAAGCCAAATCCCATTCCCATTTCTATAGAAACTGATCTAAGTATGGAGACTATGAAGAAGGCAATTATACCCATTAAGAAATATGTGAATAAGAATTTTTCCTTTCCGGAGTATCTGAAATAAAGAACCCGGATAAGAATGAAAAGAAAGACAAGGTTGATTGCAAACCGCCACATTATACCCACAAAGGTTGGGTTATTCAAACAGAAAAAACAGTCAGGTACGTTATCATGCATAATATAAATATTTTAGAATTAAAAATTTTTGCAGGTATTAATTAAATTATATATAAACATATCTTTTCTTCCAACTAACTGATTGAAAAATCCATCAAGATAACCGGTAACGTCCTTTTTTTCTTTTTTGTCTAAATAGGGGAATTCATTTACAACCCTATAAAACTCATCTTTCTTTTCAGAAAACAGCTCCAGGTCTTTCAGATAAACCTCTTTGCTCCTGCATATCCCTACAAAAATCCGTTCACGTACATTATCAGTTCCCATTTCTTCCGTAGGAATTGCATATTCGGCATTCACCAGTCCGGTCCAGTCAAAATCATATGGGATAGCTATTCCAAGGCCGGTTGAGTCAATAACCATAGGTTTTATTATGAGAATATTATGCAGTCCGGGTACGGACCAGTCATAATTTCCTATCATGTAATTGAATATGGCAAGCCTGTCCATTACCTTTGGAACAATATTTTTCTGGTTCGCTGTACGTGACTTAACCTTAAAGCAGTTTGTCCTGGCGGCCAGCATTTCTACAGGTTCAATGAAAAAGCCAAATTGCTGGATTGGCTTTCTTTTCTTTTGTGTATCAATATAATTAACAGTCAGCAATCGCACCCTGAAGCTCGTATCGGTAAGAACATTAAACAGCTTGTACGCCAGGTATTCTTTCAGAATGTAATCTTTATTTTCGCTACTGAACTTGCATTCAGGAACCATCTTTAATTTAGATATCTTATCCAGATCGGTATAACCAAAATGAGCCTTTTTCAAGTTGAGTTCAATCGGGGGGAAAACACAGTATCTATTACGAAAAATGCCGCGTGTCCTCAAATTTATATCTCTGCTTATGGAATCAGTATTACTTAAATGAAATGTTATATTAGCCTTTAAGTAATTTTCCTGGGGTTTGGTTCTAAAATAGGTTGTGAGATCGAACCGCAGAGTTATCTCAACAATCTTATCATCCTCAAAAAGCCTGAAGCTTTTTTTTGAGGAATCAGCATTTGCAGTTTGAGCCAGGGAGTAATTATTCTGTCCAGTGAGCAATGAAATAAACAAAGTCACTATAGAAACTTGAAAGAAAAACTTTTTTTTCATATTATTTCAAAATATGAGTTAAAGCACGACTTCTATCTGATTTCCTTTATATTGATGCTAGTAAATTTAATAAATAAATTTGAATTAAGAGTTTCTATGGAAATAAAATTGCATTTAATATAACTATGGTTTAATTTTGATAAAGAAGTAATTACAACTCTCAGAGTCGTTTTGAAACATTCTTTGTGCGATGTCAAGCATTATTCCGGGGTACACATACGACATCTTCATCAGCTATCGCCAGAAAGACAATAAAGGCGATCGGTGGGTCAGTGAGTTTGTCGATGCTCTTAAGACTGAACTCGAATCTACCTTTAAAGAAGATGTTAGTTTATATTTTGATGTCAATCCGCAGGAACCGATTGGAAAAACATTCAGGGCATAGCTCACAAAAATAAAAAAAGCATAATCGTCAACCCTCTCCGGAAAGTTGAATCAGACCTTGATAAGTTCCCGCTCCCTCTGCGTTCGCCACTTAAAAAATACGCATTTGATATCTACAAGCATGATATCATCAACCTGGTCAATTTTCTTTTATCTTTGATAAGTTCATAAAAATGCCCATTATGATGCTTAACCTGCTGAAACACCCGCTGCTGACACATAAACTTACCCTTTTACGGCGCAAGGAAACAGATACTAAAGATTTTCGGGAAACTCTTGAAGAGATTGCCGGATTGATGGCATACGAGATAACACGCGATCTCCCGGTGAGAGACATCACAATTGAAACTCCGCTTGGCAAATGTACCACTCAGGAACTGGCAATGGATGTTGTTCTTGTACCGGTTTTAAGGGCAGGATTAGGTATGGTTGATGGAATATCCAACCTGTTACCAACTGCACGAATAGGGCACATTGGCATGTACCGCGATCATGTCACACTTAAACCAATGACCTATTATTCCAAGTTTCCCGATAATCTTCCAAATGCTGTGGTAATGGTTCTCGATCCTATGCTTGCAACCGGGGGTAGTTCATCTGATGCAATCCGGGTTCTGAAAGACCATGGGGCAAAAACCATAAAACTTGTTTGTGTTGTTGGTGCTCCGCAGGGAGTGGAACGTATTATGAAGGATCATCCTGATGTCCAGATTTATCTTGCCGGACTCGATGAGAAGCTTAACGAACATGGATATATTGTTCCGGGCCTTGGGGATGCCGGCGACAGGCTTTTCGGAACAAAATAAGTTTTTAAGCGACTGACCCGTTGCGCCTTTGTGCCTTTTCGCCAAAACAATTATTATCTTACGACTGTTTAATTAAGGTATGTCAACTGACAATGTCATAGAGGTAAAAAATGTCTGGAAATCATTCAAGACAGTCCAGGCGGTAAAAGGTATTGATCTTAAAATACCAAAAGGTCAGTTTGTTGCACTTCTTGGTCCGAATGGTGCCGGGAAAACGACTCTTGTCGAAATGATTGAAGGAATTCAAAAACCTGATAAAGGAGAAATTACCATAATAGGAAAAAAGTGGAAGGGAAATGAAGATGAACTTCACAATATCATAGGACTTTCCCTCCAGGAAACTCATTTTATTGATAAACTGAGAGTCTCAGAAACATTGCTGCTTTTTGCCGGATTCTTTAATCTCGGGAAACACCGCGTTAATGAGATTATTGACATTGTCGGACTTGAAGAGAAGAAAAAATCTTATGTTGTAAATCTTTCAGGCGGACAAAGACAGAGGCTGGCAATAGGAATTGCCCTGATAAATAATCCCGCAATCCTTCTTCTTGATGAACCAACAACCGGCCTCGATCCGAATGCGAGACGGGAGATATGGGAAATTCTGAAAACCCTGAAGACAAAAGCTGAAACTTCTATGATCCTTACGACTCATTATATGGAGGAGGCAGAAAACCTGTGCGACTATATTGTTATAATGGATAACGGGGTAATTTTGAAAGAAGGTACCTTAGAGCAACTTCTTGAAGATGATACACATGAAAAAGTCGTTGAATTCACCGCTGAAAATGCTCTTGCAGAAGGTGAAATGATTTCATCTGATTTACCATTTGTTATTCATCCCGGGGAAACACGCGAAAAAGGATTTGTCACACTGACAAATTTTGAAACCGAACTTCCTGCTTTTATGACTTTCATGAAATCGAGGAATATAACGCTCAAACATATGGAATGCCGCCGCAAAACGCTTGATGATCTTTTTGTTTCACTAACCGGAAGGAAGATAAATGAATAGATTAGTCAGGTTTAAACAGCTATGGCAGCTGATATCTGCTCTTTTTCGTGAAATAATCCGGGAACCGGGAGTTCTTTTCTGGGGGATATTATTCCCTATTCTGATGTCACTTGGACTGGGACTTGCATTTACTAAAAAGGCCGATGTTATCCGTAAGGTTGCTGTAATAAATATTACTGAGAGATCAGTAGTTGAATCAGAGAATTCAGTTGTTTCCGGCTTCCTGCAAAAAAATTGCGAAAAAAATATTATAAGGGAATCAGATACATGGCAATGGAAATATACAATCAGAGATGAAAAGCTGGGAAACTCTGTTTTCCTGTTCTATAATATGAAATGGGATGAAGCAGTTAAGTTTCTTAAGAGGGGTACCATAAATGTACTTCTGGTTGGAATGAATGACTCAATTGAGTATCATTTCGACCCTATGAATCCCGATGCCCAGCTGACTTATCTTAAGCTCAGTACCATTATTGGGAAAGGAGCAGTTCAGACGGTTCAAAGCAACTCAGAAATAAAACCTCTCACTGTAACCGGTACCCGTTACATTGATTTTCTTGTACCCGGCCTTATAGCAATGGGCGTAATGATGTCGAGTATGTGGGGAATAAGCTATGGCATAATTGAGAAGAGATCAAAGAAGCTGCTAAGAAGACTTGTTGCCACACCAATGAAGAAATCTCACTTCCTGATAGCACTAATAACAGTCAGGATCACAATGAATTTTATTGAATCCCTTGTTCTCTTTCTTTTTGCACTCTTCGCATTCAAAATGACAATCCAGGGGAATATCTCAGCTCTCATTTTAATTTTCCTGGCCGGGAATATTGCATTTGCCGGTATTGCTGTTTTTGTTTCATCTCATACCTCAAATACTGAAGTGGGAAACGGCCTGATTAATTTTGTGGTATTCCCGATGATGGTGCTTTCCGGCATATTCTTCAGCTATCAGAATTTTCCCGACTGGAGCCTCCCTTTCATTAAAAACCTTCCTTTAACAATGCTTACCGATGGTATCAGAAGTATTTTCAATGAAGGGGCCGGATATAATGAAGTAGCATTGCCTGTTTTGATCCTGCTGGCAATCGGAACCCTGTTTTTCTCTGTCGGATTAAAAATATTCAAGTGGCATTAGAGCGAACGCCTCCAGAGGTTAACACAGCAAATCCCGATATTCCTATATTAAGAAAAGAGTCCTGATTTTCAGTTACCAATAAATTTTGTAAACTGTTGAATAACTCAACATTAATTATTCCTTTATGCATACCTTCGACCAGATGTTCCTGTTCATCCACAGTTGGAGGCACCCTTAACTTTCCAATATAGACAGGGTTCCGGAGAATCTCCGACAAACTGCTTCTGCTGATTATATACCTTATGACGTGTGCTGGTTATGTATAAAACTCAACTTTTTATTTATCATTGATTTTAAGTGTTCTTATCTGCCAGGGTTTGAAGTACATTAATGATGA
>PLNF01000011.1:0-4633 GCA_003141715.1 Bacteroidales bacterium
TGGGGAGGTTGTGTTACCCGACGTCAGCACCGGCCACGTCCCGTTTGCTTTAGCCAGTGAACTGTCACGGTGCAAGGAGGGTATGGCGCACTTTTTGCCGTCCAGGTGCAATTTCGATTGAGAGCTGGCGCGGTCGCGGTATAATGTTGCTAAGTGGTCGGGAATTTCTCCCCATAGATAAACTTGTAAACGGGCACTGGCGCAGCGGTAGCGATGTAATTTGTCTCGAAGCCACTAATTTCTCCAGGTACACAATCTTTATTACTTGCTGATGCGGGAGTCCGGGTTTAGCTGTTTATGAATTTGTCTCGGTTGCAGGAGCAAAAGCAAAAAGTGTGACAAACAACTTACCCATATTGTCCGTGTTAGCAACAGGCATTTTTATTTATTTACATATATTTTTGAACAATGAACTTCTGACATTATGATATCAAATGCATAACGTGTTATACTTTGCATATTATGATAGTTAAGCGTTTCTGGGATATCCTTTGGTGAATGCATTCCCCCCCAGCCCGACAATAAATTAATTGCATGAATTCCATTATAAACAAAAGAAGCATTATCAGAACACTCGTAGTTTTGGTCAAATGCTATATTAAGAGGCGGAATCTCTGCTAATGCCAAATTATTAAGTTTCAGTTTTAAACGTGAAAACTCATTTTCCGTAGCATAAATTATAGAAAAATTGTCTTTATATTGATTTTCAGAATCTAAGAAACCAATATAACCAATGCAATCCAAATTAATATTTAATGTTGAACTGTCAATAGAAAGAGAATTGTGTTTTACAAAGTACTCAGAGCCAACTAAGCCTTCTTCTTCACCTGAAAAAGCAACAAAAACTATTGTTTTTTCCGGAATGTATCCGGATTTTACAATTTTAGAAAAGACATCGGCTAATTGAATAACTGCTGACGTTCCTGAAGCATTGTCGTTTGCTCCAGGATAAAATAAAGTATCGTTATCTTTTACAGCATCATAATGTGCTGAAATAATTGCACCAACAGTTTCTTTTTTTCCCTTTAATATTCCTATTACATTTTGCGATCTAAAACACCTCTGTTGCTTATTAATCTTGAACGAGATTTTAGTTTGCTTTTCCCCTGCTGTAGAAATATGTTTTTTAAGTTGAATATTTATTCGTTCATTAAATTCTTCAGTATTGATACCTAACAATGAATCTATTGCGCTCTGTTTTGCTAATATTCCAGGATAGGTGCTATACAATCGATTTAGCAGAGCTATATCTTTGCTACGGTATCTAATCCAATCGGAAACGCAATGTCCTAAAAATTCAGGATATTTTTGAGTATTAATTTTAAAAATTACTCCTAAAGCACCTTTTTTCTGCGCAATTTCTTTTTTATGATTTATTTCACGCGGATCACCCGATTTATTAAAATCAAAAAAGTCTATCAGTTTTCCAGTGCTGTCAATTGGTGAATTAAGTTCAACTACTACCCATTTATTTTTTACATCAATGTTTTTATAATCAGAATAATCTTCTCTTTCTAAACCAAATCCGGCATATATTACATCAACGTTTAGTGTATCTTTCAGAAAACAAAATTCCATGGTAAAAAAATCAGTAAGATTGGACAGTCTTTTGTTTTGATTTTCAATATTTAAACCTATCAATGTATCAAAGCAAAGTGAGTAGTTTTGGAAATAGTTATTTATTCCATAAACGTTTCCAGCTAACCCTGAGCTGACAAACTGGTTTCGGATATAATTTGCAGCATTCGTTTCACCTTGTGTGGCAAATTTTCTACCACCTAATCCTTTATTACAAAGGACTTCGACATGTTTTCGAAGATTATTTTCAGTTATACTATCTTTAAATTTCAAATAATCCTGCGCTTTGGATAGATTAAAAATCCCAGGAAACAAAATCATTAAAAAAACAATTGCTTTTTTCATAGGTATAATTATTTGGATACTGATTAATAACCATGTATCTTTTTTAGGCTTGTTGCTAACGGCCCGGCAATATGGGGAGGTTGTGTTACCCAACGCCGCATCCGGGCAGGGTCCCGGTACTTTAGCCACAAAGCTGTCACGGTGCAAGAAGGGTATGGCGCACTTTTTGCCGTCCGGGTACAAGTTTTATTGAGCATTACGCGTGTCTCGGTACAAGTTTGATCGGAGCCGCGAATTTATCCCCAGCTACAAAGTTGGTGGTGGTCACTGGCGCAGTGTCGCGGTACAATCTGTCTCGGAGCCTGAGATCTGTCACGGTGCAGGATTTTAATTGCGTTCTGGTGCGCGTGTCCGGGTGCAAGAACCATTACAAATTTGTCTTGGGTGCAGAAGCAAAAGCAAAAAGTGTGACAAACAACTTACCCATATTGTCCGTGTTAGCTTTAGTGCTATTCTTTCCATCTGTAAGGTTCACATTTTGTTAATAGATCAGCAAGATTATTATCTCCTGGGTCATATTTAAAGAATTCAATTAATAATTTGTTATAAAGACCTTGATTTTTAAGCGTAATGAAAGTATGGTTATCGTTTGCTATAAACAAATAGTGATTTGTATAAATGAAAGCCAGTGCTATCTGTGATCTATAGTCTGCTGTATGATCCCATCTGCCACTTAGAATAAATACATTGGTTTTCAATAAATGTAAATTATTAAACTCCATTTGTCCAGGTTTGATTTGTTGTTTGCTAAAAACCTCAATCAGTGGTAAAGAACTAAAGTAAAGGTTCTCGATATCGGGCCTCAATTTATAAATCTCGATTTTAAAATTTTTCAAAAGGGGTAGGATAAACTCAAATAATCTGACTTTTATAGGGATCCCGTCAGGGGAATTATAAAAGGATAGAATGTCTTTAATCTGATATTTTAATTTATAATCGTTTATAGATGAAGTATCATTAATTGATAATAAGTTAAGTAGTTTGTTCCTTTCATAAACCAGACTATCAGTCTTAACAAAAAAGTTTTGTCTCTGAAATAACATAGCGATCAAATCTCTAGGGAAGTAATTATTATTGATTAGTTGAGAAAATCTACCTTGGAATGTTGGATCCTGATTACATGTCTCTTCCCAGAATCTGTCGTGATTAATTCTTGACTCGTAATCAAGCGAGTAATTAACTGCGGCTCCAGTAAATGCCTTGTCGACATATCTACCAAATACACTCAAGTACTGATGTACTAGAAATCCTCCACCCGATTGTCCATAAAGAAGAATCCTTCCATTCTTTCCTAAAATTCTTTTTCTAACAGCATCAATGTCATTTACATATTGCTGCCAGGAAAAAATATTGTATGCGGTTGTCCAATTTATATCTCCCTTATTATCAATAACAGAATTTTTTAGGTCATCATTGTTATTTCGACCAATGATGCCAACAACATTGAAAGTACTATCAAAGAGTGAGTTCTGCAATTGTTTAACAGAACCTTTTCTCACATAGAATTGTTGAGCATCGGCTATAATAAAAATTGTCGGTTTTTTTGATGAAAAAGTTGCTCCAAATTCATAACTGATGGTAGTTTGCCCCAATTTTGGATTGGAATAGTCAGCCGGCACGATTAAAGAATAATCAAGATTTAATGTCTCTTGTCCAATAGAGATACTTGAAAGCAAAATAAAGTTGATTAAAAGAAGATTTCTCATGTTGAAATTATAAGGATCTTTTTAAAATGTCGCAGGTTGCATTAAAGCTAACGGCCCGGCGGTTTGGTGAGTTGCCGTCTGCGTCGCGGTGGCGTGGTTTTTGCAAGTCCTGGCAGATGGCTGAAGAGTCTGGGTGCACGATGAAATAGTCCCGCGGGACCAAGTCCGGGTAAGGATTGTGAGTCCAGGTGCACGATGAAATAGTCTAGATGGCGTAGCAAAAACCATGACACCTTGTGCGTCGGCCGGCAGCCCTACTGACTCTGTCCCGGTAGATGGAACAGTCCGGGTGGCAGAAGTTTGATAAAAGGCTTTTAAACTTTCTCTCATAGACTTTTTGGGTTGATCGAGAAACTGTCCGGGCTGCCGAAGGCAATTCAGCAAACCGTCCGAGTTAGGCAATGGTTTTATTTAGTATTTGTCGAGTTACCAAATCCTGATGAAAATGAGATATACTAGGTTTAGCAATGCTCCTATGAATAAAGTCAAGTAGCATATTGTAGGAATTACCACGCCAATAATCCTTCTTTTACTGCCAATGCATCCTTTTGCTAAATCATCAATTATTTTTGCAGGATGTGAATCTTCTTTAAACAAATCATCTAATATTATATCAAGCTTTTGTTGAGATCTGCGCAATACACTCGCAAAAAGATAAGTAATCACCGATCCTAAAGTGAGAATTATTTGAGCATAAATCACATTTTTAGCGTTCACAAATCCCGCAACGGTAATAGAATAAAAGAGTAAAAAATAATTAAATCTTTGACTTAATAAGTTCTCTAAGAAGGCTCTTTCTTGGCTCATATCCCAGACTGGAGATTTTCGGTCTCGAATTGCAGCCTTGATGGGTTCATGCGTTTTACTAGTTTTACTCATTGCGCTAAAAGTTATAAGTTAACGATTTCAAGTCTTGTTTTGGCTAAACTGTTGCCTAACGGTGCGCTGGTATGGGCAGGAAGTGTTGGCGGCGTCAGCCCACCGGTTACCCGTCCTGGTGCTTT
>PLNF01000011.1:4730-4888 GCA_003141715.1 Bacteroidales bacterium
TCGGACAAGCTTGCAGATGGTGCCCATCGGCCGGTTTTGTAAATTTCTAAATACAAAACCGTGAATTGCCATATGCAAGCGAGCGTCGGGGCAAACCGTCTTAAAGGGTTCTTCATTTTTAAATTGTCAATGTGGAAGAAAACTGTCATGTTAAACGA
>PLNF01000048.1 GCA_003141715.1 Bacteroidales bacterium
ACTAACGTTTGTCGTTTTAAAACGAAGCGCAAAATACGTGATTTTTATCTTATTAAACAAATATTTAATCTACTTTTTTTGAAGGGCATCTGAAAATGAAGGTTAATGGTTGATTATCTGTTTTCTGAGAAGGTTTAAAGCAGCCAGCGAAAACCTTTTAATATTGGTTATTCTGTCATTCCCGAAAACATGTTTTTCACAAATAACCTCCCTTTCGGAAGCAACTGCTATCCAAACAGTTCCCACAGACTTAACCTCTGTTCCACCGTCCGGTCCGGCAATTCCAGATGTTCCTATGGCATAATCTGTCTTAAGCAAGCCTCTGGCTCCAACAGCCATCTCTTTTGCAGTATTTTCACTGACCGCCCCATGTTTAGTAATAATATAATCCTGAACACCAAGTAATTGCGTTTTTACCGAATTTGCATACGCAATAACAGACCCTTTATAATATGCTGAACTTCCGGCGACACTTGTTAACAAATGAGCAATCTCGCCTCCGGTGCAGCTCTCTGCAGTGGAAACCGTTTTTTTAGTGGATTTCAAAAGTTTTCCGATAACCATTTCCAATGACTCTTCATCTTCTCCATAGATGAGCTCCGGAATAGTCTCATACAGCTTATCAACCTGTTCATTAATAAGATTTGATAAAGAATTATAATCTGATCCGGTTCCTGTAAGTCTGAGTTTTATCACTCCTGATGCCGGAAGATACGCAAGTTTAATATTTTCAGGAAGTCCGGTTTCAAAGGTGGTAAGTATCTCAGCGAGTTTGGCTTCGAAAGTACCATAAGTCATTATATTTTTATGAATTATGGTCTGTGATGTAAAGCGTTTGTTTAATTCCGGGAGTACAAGTTCTGTCATAAGATACTTCATCTCATGCGGAACTCCGGGCATAGATATATAGATTGTCCCATCTTTTTCAAACCACATGCCTGGAGCGGTTCCTGCTGCGTTTTTTAATACCCTGCACGATTCCGGAACTTCCGCCTGACTCCGGTTTTTATTATTCATCGGAAAATTGCGATGAATCATCATCTCTTCAATCATGCTGAGTATTTCATTATTCATAACAAGATGAGTATTAAAGTATTCACAGAGTGTCTGTTTTGTTATGTCGTCACTTGTAGGACCCAGACCGCCGGTAATTAATACAACATCTGTTTTGCCGGCTGCTTCATTTAATGCATAAATGATATCTTCCCTCCTGTCGTGCACAGATATTATCCGATAGACATCAAAGCCAGATTTGCTCAATTCCGCACCCATCCAGGCAGAATTGGTATCAACAGTCTGTCCTATCAGAAGCTCATCTCCTATTGTAATTATTGCAGCTTTCATAAATTTTAAAATACAAAGCTATTAAATTCTGTTAAATGGACGAGAATTATCGCCCGGACACTTCCCCCAAGGGAGAAAGAAATACTCAATATTTAATGTAATTCTATTTAGTAATATTTTTTTTTGTAAGTTCAACTGGCATTTTAAATCGAAGAAATGAAAAGTAATAAACAAAAAAGAATGGGATTTTGGTACCGGAATGAAAATAAATCCAACTAATAATTAATTTGCTGAAATGAATCTATTCATTATTTTTGTCAGGCTTTTAAAAACTGCGGGAGTAGCTCAGGGGTAGAGCATCAGCTTCCCAAGCTGAGGGTCGGGGGTTCGAATCCCCTTTCCCGCTCAAACTATAAAGAAGTCAATAAATTTCTTTTATATTAATGATAACTTTTTGCCGGATGCGATTATCAGATAATTTCAGAATAAGGAAAATGAAACAAGAGAATATAATAATATTCGCAATGACTTTGTTTTGTATAGGACTGACCGGGTGTCGGACAACTTCATTGAAAGACTTTGAAGGCAATGAGTATAAAACTGTAACTTTAGGAACTCAGGAATGGATGGCTGAGAATTTAAAAACCACTAAATATAATGATGGTACTCCAATACAAATGGTAACTGATAATGAAGCCTGGGTAAAATTAACAACACCTGCATTTTCATGGTACAATAATGATTCAACAGAGAATAAAAATACATATGGTGCACTTTATAATTGGTACACGGTTAACACAAATAAATTATGTCCTGCAGGCTGGCATGTGCCTGCGGATGGAGAATGGATGACACTTACAACCTTTCTGGAAGGATTCAGAATTGCAGGAGGTAAACTGAAAGAAAAAGGCACCGGGCACTGGAAGAGCCCAAATACGAGTGCAACTAACGAAACCGGTTTTAATGCACTCCCGGGTGGGTACCGTAGCATCGAAGGTGTTTTCAACTATATCAGGATCTCTGGTTACTGGTGGAGTTCAACTGAGTACAATGAATCCAGTATATTCTTCTGGAATATGGTTTATAAGTTTAGCAATATATACAAGTCAAGGAGTGAGAAATATTGCGGCTTTTCTGTTCGTTGTCTGAAGGATCACTAACGTATACCTTTGACTACAAGAGCAATAAAGCCAAATGAGATGTATGGATCGCACGTTTTGTTTAAATATGTACGGCTATTCCATTTTGCTGTGAAAACATGTATTTCATGAAAAGAAAATACATATATCTATTGAGTATTATTACTCTGATAGTTACTGCTTTCTTCTCGACAGGATATTACCATTTTGATGAGCATTTCCAAATACTTGAGTTTGCGGCACTAAAACTAAAAATGACCGAGGAAACTAACTTGCCGTGGGAATACTTCTACCAGATGAGACCAGCAATACAACCTGCAATGGTTGTGCTCGTTTTTAAATTTTTCAATGTATTCGGTATAAATAATCCTTTTACAATTACATTATTATTACGCTTATTATCTGCTGCAATTGCATTTTTAGGCATGTATCTGATTTACAAATCATTTAGCAAAACAATTCTTAACGATACTTTAAAGGTATGGTTCTTAATGTTGTCATTTTTCCTGTGGTTTATGATTTATAATAATGTAAGGTTTTCATCAGAAAACTGGTCTGGAAGCATATTCCTGATCGCATTCTCACTGCTGAATATCAAACACTTTCCGAATAGAATATTCTACCTGTATATAGGAATGATTTTAGGGCTGTCATTTCTATTCAGGTATCAGACAGGTTTACTTGTTGCAGGATTAATTTTGTGGCATCTTTTCATTAATAAAAATATTAACAATACTATTTTTTTAATACTTGGAGTAATAATTCTGATTGGAATAGGAATATTAATAGACAGATGGTTTTATGGAAATTGGACACTAACGACGTGGAATTATTTCAACCAGAATATTTTACAAAATAGGGTTTCTGATTTTGGCATTCGTCCATGGTGGTATTATATTGAAAGAACATTTATTCAGGGAATACCCCCATTCAGTATTATCTAGATTGTAAGTTTTGTACTGGTTTTTATTTATAAGAGAAAAGATTTATTAACCTGGACTATATTTCCATTTTTGTTCATTCATTTCATCATAGGACACAAAGAAATTCGTTTTCTGTTTCCAGTCATTGGCTTCTTACCGATCATGATTATTAAATCAGTTGAGATCATTCAGACAAAATGGAATGAGGCTTTCCCGGACAATAAATTTGTCAAGACTTTTGCAAAATTGTTTTGGGTTGTCAATATCATATTTTTAATAATAATTGCATTTTCACCTGCAGATAGTCAGATATCTCTATATGATAAACTTTATTCTGATTATAAGGGTCCCGTAATATTATATTATACATCAGATAACCCGTATCATCGGGTATTGGATATTAACTTCTATAAGAGAGCAAATCTTGAGATAGTAAAATTAGATTCTGTCAATAATCTTGATCTGAAGGCAAATAGAAAACAACTCTTTGTCACAAAAGATAAAAGTATTGTGAATGATATAAAAGCGCAAAAAAAAATAATTTATTCTTCATTCCCGAATTGGATTAAAATGCTAGATTTTAATAACTGGATGGCAAGAACCAATTGCTGGTATGTGTATGAATTATACTAAAATACTACTGTGAACATACAATTTGGCAAAATTGAGATATTAGTACGGGAAAGATATCACATCTACCAACTAACCACAGGTTTTGAGCCTCCAATGGGACTCGAACCCACGACCTGCTCATTACGAATGAGCTGCTCTACCAGCTGAGCTAAGGAGGCATTTATTTTTCGCAAATATAAGGAAATTCATTCCAACTTTTCAAGCCTTTGGAGTAACGGAGGATGGGAATAATGAAAAAACACGTAAGCCGGATGCGGCATCATATTTGAAAGGTTTTTTACGGAAAGCTTTTTTAACGCATTTGCTAATATCTCCGGTTTGAAGTTTCCTCTCACGAATCTGTCAGCAGCAAATTCATTTTTTCGTGAAACCCAATTTGTCAGTAATCCAATTATTAAAGACAAAGGGCTATAAAGAATTCCAAAAACAATCAATCCAAGGTGGAAGCTGGCATTCTGCGACCCTAATGCCTGAGAGAGAGATGGGCTGTTTACAACCACTGAAAGGAGGAAAAGCATTAATCCTGTTATAAGAAAAGAAAAAAAGAGATTCAGTAAAACGTGTTTCTTCTTATAATGCCCTATTTCGTGAGCAAGAACAGCAACTATCTCCTCTTCTGAAAGTTCTTTTTGCAAAGTATCATAAAGAACAATTCTTTTCTTTGGACCAAAACCTGAAAAATAGGCATTTGCTTTTGTGCTTCTCTTAGAACCATCAATTATATAAATATTTCTGAGTCTGAAGCCTGTTTTTTGAGAAAAAGCCTCAATCAGGGTTCTTAAAGATCCTTCCGGCAATGGGATTTGCTTGTTGAACAAAGGGACAATTAATTCAGAATAAAACAGGTTGATAAAAACAGAAAATATGGTTATTAATCCCCATGCGTACCACCAGAAATTTTTTCCGGTCTTATAGTAGAACCAAGTTATAAGTCCGAGGACGGGAATACCAATCAAAAGCGCGATAAACCATGATTTAATATGATCAGTAATGAACGTTCTGATAGTCATGGTATTGAATCCATACTTTTTTTCAATAACAAAAGTATCATAACAGCCGAATGGAAGATTTATAATGTCGGAGACAAAGCCAATTATTCCGAAAAAAACGAGTGCGATGATTACTGCATTTGTGCTGAATGTCCTGGCAAGGTTATCAACAAGCGCAAAACCTCCGGCAATAATCATAATCAGAATAACTGCCAGATTAAAAGAGGATGACCAGAAGGATAATCTGTCATTGTCTTTTTGATATAACTGGGTTTTCCTGTACTCTTCATCATCACAGATCCCTTTTAGTTTTTCAGGAAGAGTATCGGACCACATGAGCGAGTTGAGATAGTCAAGATATCTTTCAATAATAAACCCGGTAATTGGTATTATCAAAATCAGGAAGAAAATAATGTTGTGCATTGATCAGCAGTCTATAAAAAAAGAAGCAGGGCGCCCTTTTAAAATAAGTGTGGAATAAATATGTCTCGCTGCATTTCCTCGTGCTAGAAAGGATAGGCGCCCTGCGGTTTTGTAAAGATAATAAATATTTTTAAGTTAACATACCTCCGCAGACATGAATTGTTTGTCCGGTTACATAAGAAGACAAATCCGAAGCAAGAAACAAAGCTGTATTTGCCACATCCTCAGGGGTTCCGCCACGTTTGAGTGGTATCTTTTCGGCCCACTCTTTTTTTACATCTTCCGGCAATTTTTCTGTCATTTCAGTCAGAATAAATCCCGGGGCAATAGCGTTGCATCTTATATTTCTTGATCCGACTTCTTTTGCAATACTTTTTGTAAATCCAATGATTCCGGCTTTTGAAGCGGAATAGTTGCTCTGCCCTGCATTACCGGAAACACCAACAACGGAACTCATGTTAATAATTGAACCGCTTTTTTGTTTTATCATGGTCATCAGAACGGCTTTCGTGAGATTAAACACCGACTTAAGGTTTACTGCTATTACCGAATCCCATTGATCTTCAGTCATTCGCATAAGCAATGTATCTCTTGTTATTCCTGCATTATTAATAAGAATATCAATTCTGGTGAAATCTTTAACAACATCATTTATAACACGTTGAGAATCTTCATAATTAGCAGCGTTTGAAACGTATCCTTTTGCTTTGACACCCAATGTTTCAATCTCTCTGATGGTTGTTCTAAACTCCTCATCATCCACGATATTAGTGATTGCAATATCAGAACCCTCCAGGGCAAACCTGAGTGCAATTGCTTTGCCTATGCCTCTGGAAGCTCCTGTGATAAGCGATGTTTTCCCTTTAAGTAAATTCATTTCTATAATGTTAAAATTCCTGCAAATATAGAATAATTAATTTTCTTGACAATTCAATGGTCCCATCCCCCTCAAGGGGGGCTAATACTCTGAATTGAAGTGTAATTCAACTAAAAATTGCAGGTTTTTCTCCCCCTTGGGAGAGATGTCAGCGTAGCTGACAGAGGGGTTCTACATCCCAAACAAGATTGACTTAGGCGGTTCCTGCAATTCATATAACCATCGGCGAGCCTAACACCTTTGCCACAGTGATCCCAATATCTGCTGGAGACTGGACAACATGAATTCCGCATTTTTTCATAATCTCCATCTTAGCTGCTGCCGTATCATTCTTACCTCCTATTATAGCTCCTGCATGTCCCATTCTCCGACCTTTCGGTGCAGTCTGGCCGGCAATAAAACCGATGACTGGTTTGGTACTGTTATCCCTTATCCATTCAGCAGCTTCAGTCTCCATATTTCCACCTATCTCTCCTATAATGACAATTACTTCAGTATCATTGTCATCCATCATCAATCTGACTGCATCAAGCGTTGTTGTTCCTACAACAGGATCACCACCGATACCGATACATGTCGATTGGCCAAGCCCTATCCTGGTAACCTGATCAACTGCCTCATAAGTTAATGTCCCTGAACGCGAAATGATCCCAACTGAACCTTTTTTATGAATGAATCCGGGCATAATACCGACTTTTGACTCGCCCGGTGTGATAATTCCGGGACAATTAGGTCCGATTAGTCTGCATTGGAATGATTTAAGATATTCCTTTACCATAACCATATCTGATACCGGAATTCCTTCAGTTATTGCCACAATAAGCTTAATTCCGGCATTTGCAGCTTCCATAATAGCGTCGGCTCCTACTGCAGGTGGAACAAAGATTATAGAGACATCGGCCGAAGTTTCAGCAACAGCTTCCCTTACAGTATTAAAAACGGGCAAGTTAAGGTGAATCTGCCCTCCTTTACCAGGAGTTACACCTCCTACCACTTTTGTTCCATATTCTATCATCTGCGTAGCATGGAAAGTTCCTTCACTTCCGGTGAATCCCTGAACAATGACTTTTGAGTTTTTATTTAACAGAACACTCATAAATAATAGCTATTTAATGATGCTTTAATCACACTCCCAAAAATACCGATTTATAATTGGCTTTTAGATATTTTAAAGTGATAATTATTATTTTGATTTCGAATTTCGGTTTTTTAATTTCGGATTTTCTCTCTCCTCACGTCTCACCACTCACTTCTGATTTCACGGCCTCAATTAAGTTTCATACATTTGTTGCAAATGCGATTTTATTAAATGATCAGACCGGAAGAAACTATATGTGCTCCTGCAACAGCCATTGGAGGAGCAATCGCTGTAATAAGAATAAGCGGTTCACAAAGCCTTAACATCTGCGAGAAAATTTTTTATCATTTAGACAGGAATATAAAACTGGTTGATCAAAAGGGGTTTACAGTTGCATTGGGAGAAATACGTTCAGGCAATGAAGTTATAGATGAAGTACTTCTGACTGTTTTCAGGGAACCTCACTCCTACACCGGCGAGAATTCTGTTGAAATTTCCTGTCATGCTTCACCATATATAGTCAGGAAAATTCTTGAACTATTAATAAATAATGGAGCTATCTCAGCCAGGCCAGGGGAGTTCACCCAAAGAGCCTTTTTTAATGGTAAAATGGATCTTTCACAGGCTGAAGCAGTTGCTGATATAATAGCTTCAAAGACCAGTTCATCCCACAAAATAGCTTTAAATCAAATGCGGGGCGGCTTCTCTGCAGAGATAAGCAGTTTAAGACATGAATTACTGAATTTTGCCTCTCTGATTGAACTTGAGCTGGATTTTGGCGAGGAAGATGTTGAATTTGCTGACAGGAAAGAGCTTAAAGCTATTATTACAAGAATTAAAGAACTTGCAGATAAACTGGCAAATTCTTTCATGCTTGGTAATGCATTGAAAAATGGTATCCCGGTTGCTATTGTCGGGAAACCAAATTCAGGCAAATCGACACTTTTAAATGCTCTTCTGATGGAGGAAAGAGCGATTGTATCAGAAATCCCCGGGACAACGAGGGATACAATTGAAGATACTATCGTGATTGATGGTATCGAGTACAGGTTTATCGATACTGCAGGACTCAGGGAAACAGCGGACATTATTGAGGTCTTGGGCATTAAAAAGACCCATGAGAAAATAAACCAGGCATCTGTAATACTGTTGATTGATGAAATTACAGACTCGGCTGAATCCATCAATCAACGCGCACAGGCAATCAGAGAGATGATCGGAGAATCAGAAAAACGTTTAATTATTCTGATCAATAAAACTGATACTGCTTTGGAAGATCGTCAGACAGAACTTAAAGGCAAGATCAATCTGGAAGAAAAGGACACACTTCTTTTTATTTCAGCTAAAGAGAAATCAGGACTTGAGGAACTTCGAAATAGATTGAGTGATATTGTAGTGAAGGAAAAGTTAAGCTCGGATGATGTAATAATCACTATTTTAAGGCATTATGAGGCTCTGCTGCGTGTTTCAGAAAGTCTTGGAAGGGTAATGTCAGGACTTGAAGATCGGATCCCTGAAGACCTTATTGCTATTGATATCCGGCAGGCGATTCATTATCTTGGAGAGATAACCGGCGAGATTACATCTGATGAGATATTGGGTAATATATTCAGGAATTTCTGTATCGGAAAATGACCACCAAAAAACAAACAACGACAATTACCATTTGTGTCACGGCCATACAGTTTTTCCAATAAATTGACCACCAAAAGCCGGAGTTAAAAACTTGTTTTTTAGCTATGTATATTATGCGCTATCAGACTGGCCAGTTCCGGCCTTTGTATATTGCTTCCATTCCTTCATGGCAGGTTTTCCTCAATTAGTCAAACTCATCAAAAAATCAAATGAATAGGGCTAAAATGAATTTGTTTTTGCATATATTTACATTTATGAGGAAAAGTGGTATTCAATTTAAAATTAAAGAAATAAGATTTTCTGATTAAAAGCTTTGTTTGTTTTTAAGTCTAGGATTGATTGTTTAAAGATTTTAATAGGATGACCCTAAAAAGATTTTTTATCATTATCATGGTTATGTTGACTTTGCAGGTTTTTAAAATATCTGCTCAACAAAATTATAATGATATCTCTGTTGGTCAACGAGTTTCAATATTCAGTGAAACATTCGATAACAATAATAACGACTGGATAACTGATAATTTATGGATCAGTGGAAAATTCGTTAACGGATGTTACGATCTTACCTGCAAAAATTTTAAGCAAAATACTGGACTCACATACAAGACCGTTTCAATAGACTATACAAAAGACTTTGAGATGGAAACTTCTTTCAAAATAATTAAAGGTACTGGCGGATTAGTTTTTGGACTGACAAAAGATTTCGATCATTACAGAGTTGAAATAGACGACAAAAGAAATTTAGCCATCATTAAAGACACACCATCAAAAAATAAGGTTGAAAAAATATTTTCAAGTAAAGAAGGACTACTAATTAATGATATAGGATTTTTTAATAAACTGACAGTAAGAAAGTTTCAGGATTCATATTATATATTCGTTAATAATCTTCTGATCAAACAATTTAAGAATTTAATTTTCACTGGAGACCAGGTAGGTTTCAATGTCGGACTGAACTCTGAAATATCAGTTGATTATTTAAATGTTTCCTACTTTAGGAGTCAGACTGCACCTATCTTGGCAGAGAGAAATATTGTAAAAACAGATTCAGTTAAAACTCATTCAAAAAATACTGCAACTATTATTTCAGCTCCAAAAGATACTTTAAATATTATCAGGCAAAATGAAGTTAAAATTTTACCCCCTGCTGCAGCTCCCTTAATCACATGGGTTAGTCCTTCGGCTATAACCACACACCTTGAAACTTATACAGCCAAGGTCAGGGCAAGTATTAAATCCGGATATGATTTGAGGTCTGTTCTCTTTTATGTGAACGGAGCTTCCATGGGAGAAGGAGAATTAAAACCTTCTTCAGATGAGAATAAAACTTTTGTAGTAGAAAAGTTTGTTACATTGAATCCGGGAGAAAATAATGTCTATCTGGTTGCTACCAACTCTGAAGGGTCAAGCAAATCAGATTTAAGATTTTTTACCAATCCTCTAGCCAATCCTCCTGAAATTAAATGGGGAAGCCCAGAAACGCCAACTGCTTTAGTGAACACGGAAGCTTTTCTGTTGGAGGTTTGTATCAAATCTCCTGCTGATTTAATTTCTGCCCAGGTACTTGTTAATGGTATTCAGGTGGCCGTGGGAAAAGTTTTTCAGCATTCAGAGGGGGGTGATTGCAATTATATATGGAAGCCACAAATCATATTAAAGGAAGGAGATAACAGCATATATGTTATTGCTGAGAACATTGCTGGTAGTTCGACCTCCGAAAACAGGATAATAAAATTCAATAAGGCGGTATCTGAGAAACGTTTGGCGTTAGTATTTGGTAATTCTGAATATATAAATGGTACCAGTTTAAAAAACCCTGTAAATGATGCAAACTTAATGGAGGCTACATTAAAGGATCTTGGATTTAAGGTAATTAAAAGACTCAATGCCGGAAAAGATATAATGATAAGCGCGATAAGAGAGTTTAGTGAAAAATTATCAGATAACAACATTGCTCTGTTCTATTATGCCGGTCACGGTGTACAGGTAGATGGGATTAATTATCTTATCCCTACCAATGCGAAGTTAGACAATAAGGATGCTTGTAAATTTGAAGCGATAGACGTGAGTTTTATCACTGATGAATTCAAAAAAAATTCATCTAATACGAATATCGTTATTCTTGATGCATGCCGGAATAACCCTTACCGGAGTTGGGCAAGAGGAGGTGAATCAGGATTCAAAGCATTGGCCCCTATCAATGGCACCATAATTTCATTTTCCACATCGGAGGGAGCCACAGCCGCAGATGGAGAAGGGACTAATGGATTATTTACTGAAGAATTAGTAAAACAAATGGAAATTCCTCAACCAGTTGAGAGTGTTTTTAAACAAACTCGTAAAGAAGTTATGTCCCGAAGTAAAGGTCAGCAAATCCCAACTGAATGGACATATCTTACAGGGGATTTTTATTTTAAAAAATAGATATATTATATTATGCTTTCCTCCAAATAAATAATCTGATTGCCCTGGTTTATTGAAATATGACAATAACCTGTTACTTATGAGAAAACCTTTTATTCTTCTGGATATATTTCTTTTTGTCTTTATGTGCAATAATGTCTATGCACAAATCCCTACTATTACCTCCTTCACACCTTCTTCCGGCCCGATTGGGACTACGGTTACTATTACAGGAACAAACTTTAGCACAATAGCTTCAAATAATATTGTATGGTTTGGTGCAACAAAGGCGCCAGTTTCTGCTGCCACTGCAACACAGCTTACAGTTACTGTACCGACAGGTGCAACATATCAACCTATTTCTGTGACTATAAGTGGTAACACGGCGTGCACCAACCCACCCTTTACAGTCACTTTCCCAAGCTCGAAGGTGTTTGATGCAACAGCCTTTGCCTCAAAGGTTGACTTTACCACAACCGGGACAGGAGCGAACCCATCTAATGTTGCCATAGGTGATATTGATGGGGACGGTAAACCGGATTTAGTTGTCACAAACTATACAAGCAATACTATTTCAGTCTTTAGGAACACCAGTAGCTCCGGCTCTCTCACAACAGGTTCATTCGCTCCAAGGATTGACTTTACCACAGGAACGAGTCCAAACTATGTTGCCATAGGTGACATTGATGGCGACGGTAAACCGGATTTAGTCGTCGCTAACTTTATCGGCAATCAAGTCTCTGTCTTCAGAAATACAAGCACTCCAGGTTCTATTACAGCAGGCTCATTCTCTCCAAAGGTTGACTTAACTGCAGGAGCATCTCCTTTTAGTGTTTATATTGGTGACATTGATAGAGATGGCAAACCGGATTTAGTTGTTGTAAACTATAACAGCGGTACAATTTCTGTTCTCAGGAATACCAGCACCTCCGGCTCAATTGGGGCAAGCTCATTTGCTGCAAAGGTGGACTATACCACCGGAACGAATCCATACTATGCTGCCATAGGTGACATTGATGGCGACGGTAAACCTGATGTAGTCGTGGCTAACTTTAACAGTAGTACAGTCTCCGTTCTCAGAAATACAAGCACTCCAGGTTCTATTACTGCAGGCTCATTCGCTGCAAAGGTTGACCTCACCACTGGACAAGGTACAATCAGTGTTGCCGTTGGAGACATTGATGGCGATGGAAAACCGGATTTAGCCGTTTTAAACAGTCATACTAATACGGTTTCTATTTTCAGGAACATCAGCACCCCTGGTTCTATAACAGCAAGCTCATTTGACACTAAGGTCGACTTTACCACAGGATCGAGTCCATATAGTGTCATTATGGGTGATATTGATGGGGACGGGAAGCCGGATCTGGCTGTTGCAGATTTTGGTCCCAGTGCGGTTTCTATCTTAAGGAATACAAGCAGTTCCGGCGCCATCGGAGTAGGCTCATTCGCTACCAAGGTTGACTTCGACAATAATATTGGTTCATGGAGTATTTCCTTAGGTGATATAGATGGAGATGGCAAACCGGATTTAGCTATTGCAAGTACTGGTATCAATTTCGTTTCGGTGCTGAGGAATACAATATCCGATCCAACTGCTCCAATTGTAGGGACTATCACACAACCAACTTGTACTGTCTCAACAGGAAGTGTTATTTTAAACGGTTTGCCAGCGACAGGAACATGGACATTAATAAAAATCCCTGGAGGAACAACAACTACAGGAACAGGAACAAGTTCAACAATAATAGGGCTTGCAGCTGGTACATATACATATACAGTGACCAATTCTTCAGGAGTTACTTCAATCGCATCATCTGACGTAGTTATCAATGCCCAACCTTTACCACCACTAGCTCCAACTGTAGGAACTATCACACGACCAACTTGTACTATTTCAACAGGAAGCGTTATTTTAAATGGTTTGCCGTCGACAGGAAACTGGACATTAACAGTGACTCCCGGAGGAACAACTACCACGGGAATAGGAACGAGTTCGACTGTAATAGCGCTTGCAGTCGGTACATATACTTACACGGTAACCAATGCAACCGGATGTACTTCTGCAGAATCAGGAAATGTGGATATCTTGTTACCTAAGGCTGGGGTTATACCAAGAATTAAGGCAAAATGGGGCGATGTGCTTATCTGTTATAATCTGGAAGATTCTTTAACAAGCTACCAGTGGTACAATGGAAGTAGTGTAATTAGTGGAGCTAATGGTCAATACTATCTAACTAACAAACAAATAGGTTCTTATAAAGTATTAACCATGGACAAAAATGGATGTAAGAATTTCTCAAATGCAATTTCAATTCCAATCTCTGGTACAAAATCATTTTCAATTTATCCAAATCCGGCATCTGTTAGTTTTGCAATTAAATTAGATGATGAATCTATAGGCAGTGCCGTAGTCACAATATTAAATTCAGCCGGAATAAAAGTCATGGAATTTCAATTTGAAAATTTGAGTGATGAACTGCTCAAAGAGATACCTGTAAGTAATTTAAATGATGGAATATATATTGTTAAGGTGTTGCTGAATCATACAGATTTGTATTATAGAAGAATTGTTGTCAGTAAGTAAATTTCATAATGAGCTAACTACTTCCAAGATGAGACTCAGAATTTTAAATATCAATCATATCCTCCTCACTGCCTTTCTGATATTAAGTTTTCAAATTAATATCTATTCTCAGGGAACTGATATAAGTCGTGGAAAACAACCGAGTCTTTTTGTTGGGCTTAGTTTGGGACCATCGCAATCTCAGATTATAAATATAGGGACCCTGTCTATTTCAGATCTTCTTGCCAACAAAAAGAGTTCCTTCTTTGGATTTGTGGATATCGGATATTTCTTTTCGAACTATTTCGGATTGTCATCAGGAATAGGTTATACATCATATAATACTCAGTTAACACTTAGTACCTATCAAAATACTCCATTTGGTACTACCGATTCAGAGAATGAAGCTTATAAAAGGAGCGTTTCAGGCTCTGATATTAAAGAGATACAGAAAATTAGTTTTTTAAGTATCCCATTTTGCATTAATTTTCGCTTGCCTTTTAATAAAACAATCGGTTTCTATTTACAGTCCGGCGTAAATCTGGCAATTACATTAAATAGAAATTACGTGAGCAGTGGAACTTTCTCATATACAGGTTACTATCCTGAGTATAATGTTACGCTTGAAAATCTTCCTCAATATGGATTTTCGAGTAACGTCAGCATTAGTAAAGATGGTGAATTAGAATTAAAATCATTGGTTTTTAATGCTATTGCTTCTGCTGGATTTGACTTCTTCATTCAGAAAAAAATTCAGTTTGCAATAGCCGCTTATTTCAATAAATCGCTTTCAAATATCTCTGGTTACTCGTCGCCTGATAAATTCCAGCTTTCGTCAGAAATCAATCAAATCAATAGTATGATGGGAGGAACCAGCAAAGCTACAACTCAATCTGTTGGGCTGAGACTGTCAATTCGTTATTATTTAAAATAGGAAGGAACCTAAAATTGTTGACTTATAAAGTCCTTAAAGTTAAAAAGATTTGAATGATTTACTTGTCGAATAAACATCACGACTCAGAGTTACATTAAGGATATGTTATTAGTGGGAATGCTAGTGGCCGTGACCATCTTTGACCAGAATAAACTGACCGACAAAATCCGATGTTAAATGCTTGTTGTATAGTTGTTGTGTATGTTAAATGTATTCAGACCGGCCAGATGTGGTCAGATAGTCTGGCTTTTCTAAAGTACGTCCATAAACATTACGAAATGGTCTAAGTAAACCAGTATAAAAGATTTTTAGAAAATCATCGATACATAATCAAAATTCTGATTGAAATAGTGTTTATTTCAACTTACTACTTTCTACTTCGATTTAATATCAAATCTTAGAGAATATAGATAATTGCATCTGAAAGAAATCTGTTAGCACAAGCCAGCTAATGTTCTTTAAATAAAAAATATTCTAATGGGAAGTAATATCCAAAAAACAAACGACGACAATTACCATTTGTGTCACGGCCATACAGTTTTCCCAATAAATTGACCAAACCCCGCCACAAATATTATAGTAAAAATCTAACTTCCGAAAGTTCTCTCCCTATTTGCTGAACACCTTCTAATATCCGTTTGGTTTGAGAAATGGAAGGCTTTTTATTCCCTCTGATATATTGAGCCAGCAAACTTTGGTTCATTCCAATCCGTTCAGAAAGTGCCTTTGCATTTATAACCTTGTAAAAGTCAAAGAAACTTTCAAGATCATATTTAAACTCAATTTCATCAATTGTATAAACAAAGCCTTTATCCTCAAAAGAAAGATTTACTGCATCCAGTATCATAGCTTTGAGGTCATTAAAGTTATCCCCCTGAGTACCGATAAAATCATCTGCTACTTTAGTATAAGCGCTATAACCGGTATCTTCTTTAACTATAGTCATTTTAATCTTAGGCTTTTTCATCTTTTATCAGTTTTAATATTCGCTTGTTTTAAGATTTTTTTTAACAGTCCCTTTTTAACTTCTTTTGAGCTATGGAATGGAACAGATAAAGTACCTTTTCTTTCAGGATGGTTCATGATGACATGGCTTCCTGATTGTCGAATTTCATACCAACCATTGTTTTTTAAAAGTTTAAAAAGTTCGCTACATTTCACATAAGCAAAGGTAATAAATATATTACTTATACGCAAGTGAATAATTACAGATTAATGCTAAATTATTAATTTAGGTTCTATATAAACATATACCTTTGACTCCGATTAAAATATAATATTGATGAAGCTGAATTTTTGCAGTCTTAGCAGCGGAAGTAGCGGAAATTGTTATTACATAGGTAACGAGTTCTATGGAATATTGATCGATGCCGGAATTTCAGCAACTTCGATACGTAAGTTTCTGAAGGATATCGGTATATCCATGCAGACTATTATGGGTGTAATGATAACACATAACCACATTGATCATATCCGTGGATTAGAAGTGCTTACGAGGAAAAACAGTCTGCCGGCATTTACTACCCGTAAAATCTGGGAAAGCATTCTCACTCTTCAAAAGAAAATATCCCTGGACTGTATCCGCGAAATTTCCTTACAGCAAAAGTTCCATTTGGCAGGTTTTGATATCGAGGCATTTCCGGTTTATCATGATGCTCCGGAAACCATAGGGTTCCATATTTGTGCAGGGGATAAGAAAATAACAATTGCTACCGATCTGGGACATATTTGCCAGACGGCTGCTCTTTATATAAAAGAAGCAAATTTGCTTGTTATTGAGTCAAATTACGATGAAGAGATGCTGGTGAATGGCAATTACCCTTACTATTTAAAATCAAGGATAAAGTCGGACCATGGACATTTAGGGAATTATCAGACCTCAGTTTTTCTGGCAGATATTTTTAACGACAATCTAAGCCATATTTGTCTTGCTCATCTGAGTAAGAACAATAATACCCCTGAAAAAGCGCTTCAGACCCTGCAGCAGACTTTTTCTGAGCGGGGCATTATCTTAAAGAGTCAACAGCGAATATCGATTCTGAATCGTAATGTGCCAACTGAGATGATACGATTGGTTGAATAAATGGTCCTTAATACCACTGGAAAAAAGCAACAATGTACCCTATTTATACCTCAGAATATTAGATAACTCTTTGAAATTCAACGGAAGTTACTTTTTGTATCGAAAATAATTATAGGTTTTGAAAACTTTAAATTGTTTACTTCTTTTCATTGTCAAATATCAACCAAAATTGCAGATATTTGATATTGATTAGAACTTTTAATTCATTTACTAATAACACATAAATTTTATGAAAACCAGGAATACTACTATTCGTCAACTGAAGTATCTTATTTTAGTGATCTCTATAATCCTGTTTAAATATTCACCCATTGTGGCTCAGATTCCAATCTACTCACCCGACAAAAATCAGGAGTTGCTGAATGAACCTTTTGATATCAGCGGAGATTTCCGGAATTTTACTAATACATATTATCTGGCTGATAGTCTTTCCTCTTTCGATCCGAAAACCGGTAAAGGTGAGATTACTTACAGGCGTTATGAAAATGTTACCAGGGAAGCTTTTAACAATATGATGGGAGTTCTGAGACCTGTCGAACCAAATGAATTTCCAACTGGGGAATATGCAGTGTCACCATCCCTCCCCTTTTCAATTGAATTTATTTCTGCAAGAACAATACGCATAAGGGCAAGTTCACGTTTTCAGGTAAAACCTGATCAGGAATCGCTTATGCTTGTCAATGGGAAGCCACCTCATGACAATAGTTCGTGGCAATATAATAAGATTGATGGTGGTTACAGCTATACCGGTCCCTACGGTTCGGTAACTATTACAAAATATCCGTGGCATGTTGAAATACGCGATGCGGCAGGAAAAGTGCTTACTCATACAGTTCATAATTCAGACGGTGCAGAGACATTTATTCCAATATTACCTTTTTCCTTTGTCCGCAGAGCATCCGATTATTCAACAAGCATGTCTGCAGTCTTCTCATTGTCACCTGACGAAAAAATATTTGGCTGCGGAGAATCTTTCACTGAATTTAATAAACGAGGTCAGAAAGTTGTACTGTGGGCCGACGATGCCAACGGTGCACAGAATGAGGCGATGTATAAACCAATCCCGTTTTTTATGAGCAATCGCGGATATGGTGTCTTCATGCATACATCATCACCCATTACATGTGATTTCGGAAAATATTATAGCGGTATTTATTCCCTTATGATAGGCGATGATGAGGCTGACCTGTTTATTTTTCTTGGAGAACCTAAAGATATCCTGAATGAGTACACCAACCTGACCGGCAAGGCTGCAATGCCACCACTCTGGTCTTTTGGTTTCTGGATGAGCCGGATTAGCTATTTTTCTGAAGCTGAAGGACGTGCTGTCACAAAGAAACTTAGAGATAACCTTATCCCGAGCGATGTCCTACACTTCGATACAGGATGGTTTGAGAAAGACTGGAGATGCGATTACCAGTTCTCGAAAACACGTTTCACCGATGCCACCAAGATGATGGCTGATTTTAAGAAAATTGGATTCCAGACCAGCTTATGGCAACTTCCCTATTTCGTACCTAAAAATACTTTGTTCCCTGAAATCATAGAAAAAGGTCTTTATGTGAAAGATGCTAAAGGTAATCTTCCATTTGAAGATGCTGTTCTTGATTTTTCAAATCCTGCGACAGTAAGCTGGTACCAGGATAAGATTGCAGGATTATTAAAACAGGGCGTCGGTGTTATAAAGGTAGATTTCGGTGAAGCCGCTCCGAAAAATGGATTATACTTTTCAGGACGAACCGGATTTTATGAGCACAATCTCTATCCGCTCCGGTATAATAAAGCTGTTGCTGAAATTACAAAACAGGTGACCGGAGAGACAATTATTTGGGCACGCAGTGCATGGGCCGGAAGTCAGCGTTATCCTGTCCATTGGGGAGGCGATGCTGAAAATACTAACACCTCAATGGCAGCAACTCTGAGAGCCGGATTATCTTTTGGTCTTTCCGGATTTTCATTCTGGTCACATGACATCGGTGGATTCGTAAATAAAAAGCCTGAAGATCTCTATCGTCGCTGGACTCCATTCGGAATGCTGTCTTCCCATACCAGGAGTCATGGTGCACCACCCACCGAACCATGGGAATACGGCGAAAATTTTATGAATGCTTTCAGGCTTGCTGATAATATGAGATATGAACTTATGCCTTATATCTATTCTCAGGCGAAAGACTGCACTGAAAAAGGTCTCCCGATGTTACGTGCATTGTTTATTGAATATCCTGAAGATAAGGGCTCATGGCTGATTGACAATGAGTACTTGTTCGGTTCCGATATGCTGGTAGCTCCGTTGTTTGAAAGTGTTACAAAACGTGATGTCTATCTCCCACCCGGACAGTGGATCGATTACCAGACCGGGAAAGTATATTCCGGGGGATGGCATAATATCGAGGCAGGAAAGATTCCGATTATTGTCCTGGTACACGAAGGTTCAGTTATACCGCATATAGCTCTTGCTCAATCTACAACTCAGATGGATTGGTCAAAACTGGAACTTGTGGTTTACTCAATTGACTCACAAAAGGTAAATGGAATGATCTGTTTGCCATCCGACAAAGTGCTGCATAAGATATCATTAGCTAGAAAAAATGGTGTTTTCGCGCTTGAAACTGATCCGTTTGCCGGTAAGGTTAGGTGGAAGATCAGGATGTATTCCAAATAGCTGATTTATTGAGAAAGAGATCCCTCGCTGACGCTCGGGATGACATATCTGCTTGAGGGCATAAGGGAAAAAGTGAGGAATCTCCAGTTCTCCAAACGACCTCCCCTTATTGGCTGATCAACCTCAAAGGATGCAGCGTATGACTTTACACTATTCATTCGGCCCCGCATATAGGGATCAACAGAAATGGTACATTGTTTAAATAATTCCTGCAAAATATTTCCGGTTTTAGATGTAACCATTTGTACCTTTACGAGTAATCAATATAGGAACTAAAAAATCAAACAGTGGCAGATATTCCTGACGAAGTAATTATGCAGCATGTGAAAGATGGAAATCTGGCTGAGATGTCGGTCCTGTTTGAACGGTATCATATCAGGTTGTATAACTTTTTTTTAAAATTTACAAGGAACAAGGATATCAGCCAGGACCTTACTCAAAATTTGTTTTACAGGATGATAAAGTATAAAAATTCATATAAAAACGAACTCAGTGTCAAATCATGGATGTATCAGATGGCCAGGAATCTTCATATCGATTATTGTAAGGAGGAAAAGAGATCAGAAGAGCTCTTCCTGAAAACCGATTCCTATCCTGTTGACGTAACTGATGATAATTCCGGTTACCCGGAAGAAGATTATGAAAGACTTGAGGAGGCATTTTCTGTCCTTACCAATGAACAAAAGGAAATTATTGTGCTGAGCAGGTACCAGGGATTGAAATATGAAGAAATTTCACTCATAATAAATCAATCGGTACCAGCAATCAAAGTGGCCATGCACAGAGCCATTAAAAGACTAAGGGGTATCTATTTTAATCAGATTTAAGAGAAGAACTATGAAATGTGAGGAAGTTGAAGCAAAAATGATCGATTATCTCGATAAGAACCTTGAAGATGGTATTCGTCTGGAGATCGAAAAACACCTTGAAACCTGTGAAAGATGTCTTGATGAAATCAGAGAAAGCCAGCAGGTACTGAATCTTATTTCAATGGATGAAATGGTTAAACCCGATGATTCATTACGAATCAACTTTTACCATATGCTGCACAGTCAGATTAAAAAGAGTGAGGAAAGCAAAGTATCATCTATAAGGAAACCTCTTACACCCTGGTATAACCTAAGTCAATATAAAATTGCGGCAGGGATTGCCATCCTCATCTGTGGTACATTTATTGGCATGTTAATAAATGGAGGGTTAAATAATTATTCTGCTTCAAATGAACTTAAGCAACTGCATTCAGAAGTTTCTGATCTTAAAAAAGCAACTATGTTCACCATGCTTAAGGAAGAATCATCGAGCGACAGGCTTCAGGCAGTTAATTATGCAGGCGATCTTGATAATGCAGATGAAAATGTAATAGAGGTTCTGGTTAAAACATTGAATAATGACAAGAATGTAAATGTACGCATGGCAGCAGCTTATGCTCTTTCAAAATTTGCTAATAAACGCGCGGTCTGTGATTCACTTGTCAATTCTCTGTCACTTCAGAGCGATCCTATCCTGCAGGTTACACTTATAAATATACTTGCCGAGAGAAAAGAAAAAAGTGCATTCGTTCCAATCCAACGGATTATTGCCAACAAGAGTACATTGAAGGAGGTCAGGGCCGTTGCAGAAAACAGTCTGAGAGTACTGATCTGAAAATTATAGGAAATAATTGATTTCAATTTAAAATAAATCGTGGCAGATTCCGGGTTTGCCTGATTAATATGTAAATACTTAAAAATAAATATTATGAAAAAAGTGAAAATCAGCCTTATGGCACTGTTAATATTCTTTGCAGCAGGAATTCTGTCTGCCCAGGAATACAAAATTACCACACAAAACAACAAAGATGGAAGACTTGTTTTAAAAGATTTCAATGGCTCATTACCGATTGAAGGTTATAGTGGTAGCGATATAGTTATTACATCGACTTCCGGAAATCTTACTCCACCCGAGAAAGCCAAGGGACTGAAACCAATTTACCCCTCAGGTTCTGATAATACAGGAATTGGATTGGATGTTCAAAAAAATGATAATCAGATAATCATAACCTGTCTGATCCCTTTTACCCAGGATGGTGAATATAAGATTAAAGTTCCTGAAAATATGGCAATTGAGCTATCCAGTGGATGCGAGAGGAATAATGATATCTTAATTACAGGTATGAAAAATGAAATTGACATTAAAAGTTGTCACGATATTAAATTGAAGGATGTAACTGGACCACTCGTTCTTTCCACTATCAGCGGTAATATTGATATAACATACAGCAGTATCAATACAACTAAATCATCTTCTGTTAATTCAATTAGTGGCGAAATCGACATTACATTGCCGGTGAAAACAGCAACTGATTTGGAATTAAGGACAGTTTCAGGTGCAATATACTCCGATTTCGATTTCTCGGAATCTCAAAAGAACCTGAAAAAGATTGGAGGTAATGAAATGAATTATTCTCTAAACGGAGGTGGTTTTAAATTCAACATCGGTACAGTAAGCGGAAATATATATCTGCGAAAGGGAAATTAGCCGTATGAGAATTTCGGATTTCGGATTGGCAGTTGTACATTTTGGAATTACTTAGAGGACAAACAATCCGAAATCCGTAATATCATTAATCAAATAGTCTGAATTTTTAAAAAATATTTCAATGAAATCATTAACTATTTTAGTTGTAGTTTTGCTATGCTTTGGTACAATCCAGGCTCAGCAGGTAATCGAAAAGCATATAGATTTTTCAGGAAAAGAATCTATCTCCCTGAAAATTCAGATAGCTGATTCCATCATTCTGCAGACATGGAATAAAAATGAAGTCTATATAAAAGCTTCTGTTAATATCAATGAAAATAAGGATAACGATGCTTATATAACCTCATTCGATGCGACAGGCAATACAGTGGCTGTTAAAGCAAATTTCAAGGATAACTATTTCAAAGGGAAAAATAATTGCTGTAACAAGACTGACATTTACTGGCAGGTCTTTATTCCGGAAAAAACCAAATTTTCGATTGAGACAATTAATGCAAACGTTATCATAACAGGTCAAACCCGTGAAGTGAACGTTAAATCCATAAGCGGTTATATCGATCTTACAGAACCGGCAGGCAAAAAGGCAGATTTAGATTTTTCAACAATCTCAGGAAGAATGTATTCAAACCATGAACTTGCTTTGAATAAGATGCATAGCGGTATCCCCCTGAAAATATCTGAAAAGCTAAATAACGGAGGTGATCCGATTAAACTTGAAACCATAAGCGGCGATATTTTTTTCAGGAAGACTAATGCTAATTGAGTTCACCCTTTAGTAAGTAATGAATGAAGCAGTCCTGCCAAAAGTCTTAAGTACGAATAATATAAGGCGCAAGGTACAGTTACATGCTCATAGCAAAAAGAGATATCTTTTTATAAAGGATATTTGCAGCTTTCCTAAAAATTCAAAGTCTTTAGAAAGTATTTTGTAACCCCACTTCCCGATCAGCGTTATCAGAGTTATAACTAACTATTAATTGAATTATTCCTTAACAGATTTAACCTTATGAAATATACCGTTTTATATAAAACAATTCTCAGTCTCATTCTGATATTCATATTTACAGGCAGTTATGCTCATTCAAACGATTCGACGGTGATTGCGAAAAGAACTTATCAGACTGCATTCGTAAAAACCGCCCCGGTTATTGACGGGGTGATGAATGATGAATGCTGGAACCTGGTTGAATGGACAAGCGATTTTACCCAATCCCAGCCGGTTGAGAATAAACCTCCAACTCAACAAACAGCCTTTAAAATACTCTACGATAATGATAACCTTTATATGCTTGTTCGATGTTATGATACTGAACCTGATAAGATCAGTAAGATTATGTCGCGGAGGGATAATTTCAGCGGAGATATGATATTTGTTGAATTCGACAGCCACTTTGACAAACAGACTGATTTCTTATTCTCTGCCTCTGCTTCCGGCGCTAAAAGTGATGCAGCTATGAGCAATGATGGGAATAATGAAGATGACAACTGGAACCCTATCTGGTATATGAAAACTTCCGTTGATGATAAGGGTTGGTGTGCCGAAATGAAAATTCCTTTAAGTCAGCTTCGTTTCGATAAGAACAGTGAACAAATATGGGGGCTGCAGGTTACACGTGCTATTTACCGTTTGCAGGAACGTTCTCAATGGCAATATATTCCGAAGGGGTCTCCTGGTGTAATTCATTTATTCGGTGAGCTTCAGGGAATAAATAATGTAAAAACAAAACATCAGATAGAATTAATGCCCTACACAGTTGCACGTACTGAAAGATTTCAAAAAATCGAAGGAGATCCCTTTAACACAGGAAAATTATCAAAGATCTCAGCCGGGCTGGACGGGAAGATTGGTCTCTCAAATAATTTTACACTTGATTTCACAATAAACCCGGATTTTGGCCAGGTTGAAGCTGACCCATCGGAAGTCAATCTTACAGCTTTTGAATCATACTTTTCTGAAAAACGTCCTTTTTTTATTGAAGGTCAGAACATTTATCAGTTTATGCCAGATCAGACAATAGTAATTCATAACATGTATTCCGACAATCTGTTTTACTCCAGGAGAATTGGAAGATATCCTCAGTATTATCCTTCCGTTGGAGACAGTGTCCACGTGAAAATGCCTGAATCAACAACAATTCTTGGAGCAATGAAGTTATCAGGAAAAACAAAGAAAGGTCTGTCTGTAGGAATTCTCGAAAGTCTTACGTCAAGGGAAGATGCATTGATAGACAGTTTAGGGACAAGGCGAAAAGAGACCGTAGAGCCTCTCACAAATTATTTTGTCGGAAGAGTTCAGCAGGATTTCAATAAAGGGCAAACTATTCTTGGTGCAATGCTTACAGCAGTGAACAGAGATATAAACTCAAGCAATCTCAACTTCCTGCACACTGCAGCCTATACAGCCGGATTAGACTTTCAGCATACCTGGAAAGACAGAACATGGTATTTAGCAGGAAATGCCGAATTCAGTAATGTCAAAGGGTCCACTACCTCAATAACTGAAACACAAACATCATCTGCACGCTATTTTCAGAGGCCCGATGCGAAATACCTTTCCGTTGATTCAACCCTCACTTCGCTTTCTGGTTACGGAGGAACCGTGAAATTTGGGAAAACAAGTAAAAAAAGATTGCAGTTTGAAACATGTGTTATAGTGCGATCACCAGGACTTGAATTCAACGATATAGGCTATATGAGATACTCAGATGTAATCTATCAGGGCAATTGGATGGGTTATTATCTGCGAAATCCATTCTGGATATTAAATTATTTATATTTCAATACAAACTACTGGATGTACTTTGACTTTGGTGGCCAACTTTTGTCAAGAAACTATAATACTAATTTTAGTTCCCAGTTCAAAAATAAATGGCAGATCAATGGACAGTTCAACAGACAAAGTGAAAATATTTCTACAACATTATTACGTGGCGGTCCTTCAATTATTATCCCCGGAAACCAGAGTTTTAATTTGAACCTCAATACTGACCACTCCAAGAAACTCTCCTTCAATGTGGGCAACTATCATGGTTTCGGCAATGCATTGAGCTACAGAGCGCATGAATATTGGGTCGGAATTTATTACAGACCAACGAACTCTGTTTCAATTTCTTTTGAACCTGATTACAGCATACAGAACACTGAACTGCAATATGTCAGTACAACTGGCTCCGGCACGAATCCTATCTACCTGTTTGGTAAATTAAATCAGAGCACTTTGTATTTCACCTTCAGAGTAAACTATACAATTAATCCCGAGTTAAGTGTTGAGTATTATGGTCAACCTTTTATTTCGGCAGGAAAGTATTCTGCATTTAAGAAAATAACTGTGCCGGATGCCGATAAATTCAAACAAAGATATTATGAATTTACCCCTAGCGAACTCACTTACGATCCATCAAGCAGTACATATAATGTTAATGATGGAGGAGCTTATTCCTTTGGGAATCCGGATTACAATTTCAGACAGTTCCGTTCAAACCTCGTTATAAGATGGGAATATTTGCCGGGTTCGACACTTTATCTTGTATGGTCACAGGGCAGAACAAGTAATGATACAAATGGAATGTTTTCTTATGGAACCGACATGAAGGACCTTTTTAAAATGACGGCTCAGAATGTATTCTTAATTAAGTTCTCTTACTGGTTTGCATTATAATGGCTCAACGACACAAAGATGTTAATTTTTATCCTTTCTTATTTGAGTATGAATGGGATACCTAATCTTTTATAATTATTTTCAGCAAGAGGATTATAACTTATTAACTCAATTTGGATTCGACTGTCAACATCATGTACAAATCTTACACAAGCATTCTTATTCTCTTCAGTATCAGTTATGCCATTTATCAGAGGGATCCGGACAAGAATAGGTTTACCTGATTTTGCAATATATCTGAAGTTTTCTTTGATAATTTCGTTGGATTTGCCTGTATAACGTATGTGTTGAGCCGTGTCAAAAATCTTCATATCGATAATAAACAGATCTACATAATCTGAAATACTACTAATTGTATCTCTCTCACAAAAGAGGCAGGTTTCAATTGCCGTATGGATATTCTTTTTCCTGCAAGCTTCCAGAATCTCTGCTGAAAAATCAGGTTGGTAAAGAGGTTCTCCACCGGTTAGTGTAACACCGCCTCCGGACATTTTGTAGTATAGAAAATCTTTTTCAATTTCATCAATTACATCATATACCCCAATTTTTGATCCTGTAAATTGTATTGCACAGGTAGGGCATGCTTTTACACAATCGCCTGTTATATTGCATAATTCCCGATTGATATTAATATAGGTTTCAGTATCCGAAATAATCTCTAAAGCATTATTTGGACAAATCTGAACACATTTGCCACATGCTATACAAAGGCTCTTGTCATACCATATTGAAATATCTGAACTTATTCCCTCGGGGCTATGGCACCAGATGCAGCTAAGCGGACATCCTTTCAGGAATACAGAGGTACGTATCCCCGGGCCATCATGGACAGAAAACCGTTTTATCTTGAAAATAATTCCTTCGGTTTCAGTTGTTTTCTCCATGCGTGGTCCGTTTAATAATCTCATCCTGCAAATCTTCTGCTAATTCCGTAAAATATGCAGTATAGCCTGCCACTCTTATAGTCAGTCCCCTGTACGATTCAGGATCAGCTTTCGCATTGATCAATTCCTGTGCAGTTATCACATTGAACTGGACATGATTAACAGGAAGACAAACGAAAGTTTTAAGCAGTGAAGTAAATTTTTCTCTGTCAGGATCATTATTAAAAAAAGAGGGAAGAAATTTCATGTTCAGTAGTGTCCCATTGGTTGCCAGTCGAGAAGGAATCCTGCTGACTGAATTTAAAACTGCAGTTGGACCCAGCTTATCTCGCCCGTACATCGGTGACATTCCACCATCTGCGAGAGGAGTCTTAGCATACCTGCCATCAGGGGTAGCTCCAACATTCTGTCCCATTGGCATATGTGCCGACACCGTATAAAGACCCATGTGAAAATCTCCACCCCTGAAGTTCTTGTATTGTTTTATCTTACCCGCAAAATAAGTCACCCATTCTGCCCCCAGGTTATCCACCCAGGCAATATCATTACCATATTTTGGTACACGATTTAGGCAAAGTTGTCTTAATGTTTCATTACAGGCAAAATTGTTCCTCAAGGCATAAAGCATTGACTCCTTTTTAACAAGTTTGTCTTCGAAAACCAGTTTTTTAAGTACCGCCAGACAGTCAGCTAAATTTGCCACCTGAATTGCCTGGATACCAGATAGATTATATTTTGCACCGCCCGCAGTTACATCTATTCCATTTGCAAGACAATTATCGACAACACTTGACAGGAATGGTGAAGGCAGATGTGATTGATGACATTTTTCAACTGCCTCACAAGCATGAATCATCTTATTTATAAAAAAATCAATTTGCTTTTTATATGCATTTTCTAAAGAACCAAAATCAGGGTAATTATCCAGAGAACCGGTTTTTAAACCTATCTGATTACCGGATATCATACATCTTCCATCATTCAGGGTCAATTCCAGTACTTTAACGAGATTGAACATAGCTGCGTCGCTCCAACCCAGATAATTACCTTGAGAGCTAAGTTCTACACAGCCAACAAGGGCATAATCGAGGCAATCCTCGCGACTGAGGCCAATGGTTTTTAACGCAGGAATGATGCTCTCATCATTTACGATCTGAGGCATTCCGTTACCCAGGCCGATCACCCGGCTACATTCGCTTATAAACTCGTCGGGAGAATGTTTATGAAGACGGGCTGTAAGATTCGGTTGTGGTAACCTGATATGATCCTGAGTTTTAAGGATCAGGTATGAGAGTTCATTTGTTGCATCATCTCTGTTTTTCTTTTGTCCGCCGATAGTTACATTAAAGCCAATGGGAAAACCAGCAAAGTACTTCGCGCTGTGTGCATTGCGCATATAAACAATCTGGTTGAACTTAATAAACAAAGCATCCAGTAACTCAATTGCTTTATCAGCATCAATTCTGTCAGATTTAATATCATTATGGTAAAATGGGTACAAATATTGATCCATCCGTCCGGGAGAAAATGAAGAGGCATTTGATTCCATGTGCAGGATTACAAAAAGGAACCAGACAGATTGCAAAGCCTCCCTGAAAGTCGCAGGAGGATTTTCTGCCAGTTTTATACATACATCCGCAATTTCTTCAAGATTTATTTTTAAAGAGTCTTCCTCCTGATTTTTAGCCATATTGGAAGCCAGGACCCCATAACGATTGATAAATTTAGATGCAGCGTCAAGTGTGATAAATACACTTTTATAAAATACCTTCAGGTCATCTGGTGCAGTTCCAAGCTTATCCAGCGTTTTTTTTAACAAACTGGCAGGACCGAATTTAAGCCAATCTTCGACTTTAGGACAGATATGACCCTGGGCATGATCTTTCTGATTGATTTTTACTACTTTTTCAATTGCTGATATCTCTTCCCCATAAGATCTGTAAATATCATTTTCCAGTGTTTTACCGCGCCAGTAAGGTTCAATTTTTTCTTTGAAACAAGAGACATCGTTTTGTCTCACATTGAAAGGATCCTGTGGTCTGCCGGGCAAAGTCTCGATTTCATCCACAAGCCAGTTAATACCCGCTTCCGGAAACACTACCCCTGCCCTGATGCCCGGAGTACGGTTTCCAACAATAAGCTCTTCCGGATCTATTGCTATAGGCATCTCTGAGAGAGATTCAGCCAGTGCTTTGGAACGTTTCAATATTACCGGGAGTTCCTCATTTTGCTGATATACATGGGTGATTATTTTAGCCTGTTCTATTGAAAGATACCGTACAGAAGAGAGAGTTTTATTCTTCAGTGACAGAATCCTATCGGTTGGTTTTAGATTTTGAAAATCTGATATCATTTATACGAATCATTATGCACACTTTTCACTGCCCTTCCGGAAGGATCAATCATGTTTTTAAATGAGGCATCCCAGGCAATAGCTTCAGGTGTACTGCAAGCGACAGATGGGACGGATGGAACGCAGGAAGCTGCTGAATCAGACGGGAAATGCTCGGTAAAGATGCACCTGTAGAAATATTCTTCCTTCGACATCGGAGGATTAATTGGAAAGCGATATTTTGCATTTGCAAGCTGTTCATCAGTAACTTCTTTTGAAGTAAGAGCCCTTAATGTATCAATCCAGTTATACCCTACTCCATCGGAGAACTGTTCTTTTTGTCTCCAGGCCACGCTTGCAGGCAAGTAGTCTTCGAAGGCTTTTCTCAGGACCCACTTTTCCATACGATCCTTATTTATCATCTTATCCTTTGGATTAATGCGCATTGCGACATCCATAAATTCCTTATCCAAAAAAGGAACACGACCTTCAACGCCCCATGCAGCAAGTGATTTGTTTGCACGCAGGCAGTCATATAAATGTAATTTACTTATTTTTCTTACGGTTTCTTCATGAAAAGCCCTGGGATCAGGAGCTTTATGGAAATAGAGATAACCGCCAAAAATTTCATCGGCCCCTTCACCCGAGAGCACCATCTTTACCCCCATAGATTTGATCACCCTGGCAAGCAGGTACATAGGAGTAGATGCCCTGATAGTTGTAACATCGTATGTTTCAATGTGATAAATAACGTCTCTTAATGCATCCAGACCTTCCTGAACTGTAAAGTTAATTTCATGATGGATCGTTCCGATGTGATCAGCCACTTTACGAGCTGCCGCAAGGTCGGGAGAACCCTCCAGTCCGACTGCAAATGAGTGTAGCTGGGGCCACCATGCCTCACTTTTGTCCTGTGACTCAATTCTCTTTGGTGCAAATTTCTTGGCAATTGCAGAAACCACCGATGAATCAAGACCTCCGGAGAGCAGAACCCCGTATGGAACATCCGACATTAACTGACGGTGAACTGATGCTTCAAATGCTTCTTTAAGATCCTCAATACTTGTTTCGTTGTTTTCAACTACAGAATATTCCATCCAGTCGCGTTTGTACCATTTTGTCATCACGCCATCTTTGCTGTAGAGATAATGGCCAGGCAAGAATTCCTGTATCTTATTGCATACTCCTTCCAGTGCTTTAAGCTCTGAGGCAACATAAAAATTTCCAAATGAATCCCAGCCAACATACAGAGGTACTATACCAATATGATCACGGGCAATGAAATAGCAATCTTTCAACCTGTCGTATAATGCGAAAGCGAAAATTCCATTTAATTCTTCAATGAAAGCCGGACCTTTATCCTGATAAAGAGCAAGGATCACTTCACAATCGGAATGAGTCAGAAATTCGTAAGTGTTTTCATAACGCTTTCTTATTTCCTGATGATTATAAATCTCACCGTTTACTGCAAGTATGAGGTTGCCATCTTTACTGTATAAAGGCTGTTTGCCCGATTGAGGATCAACAATTGATAATCTCTCATGAGCAAGTATAGCCTTCTCGCAATAAAATATCCCTGACCAGTCAGGACCACGATGCCTTACCTTCTTTGACATTTTAAGGACAGTCGCCCTTAATTCCATATGATTGACTTTAAGATCAAAAACGCCTACAATTCCACACATACTTTTTCGTTTAATAATTATTGACAGTTTGATACTTTTTAAAACCCGAATTGCAAAGCTAATAGAATTTTAGTAATCATTATTCAAATTGATATATTTTGTGATATAAATAGCAAATTAATTAAGTAAATATTTATATTAACTAAATAAATGATATATAATACTTGTATTTAATAAATATTATTAATATGACAAAAATCATGTTTTTGATTACTGATCTTCACTTCATCAGGCAAATGTGATGCTTATACAATAAAATTTTAATGCTGTTAAAAATTCTTAATTATTACGATAATAAATGCAAAATATCAATTCGCTAAATTTATTAAACACGGTTTTCATATATTGCAATCTCATTTAAAAAGGACGTTATCAGAATGTTTGACTGAAGAATATGTTATTACAGGTAAAAAAAAGAACATTAATTGCTGCCGGAGTTGTTTTAGTTTTTGCATTTATTCTGTTTTGGTGGTTATTGAAAGGTCAGCCTTTAGATCTTAGTGAAAGGATTCCGGGAATGGATGACCGTCCCAAAATGGAAGCAAAGTCAGATACAATTATCATCGGTCAGTTTTTTGATACTCTTTCTGAAATGGATGCAATGGTCGCAGGTGACTGGCCAAGGTTCAGAGGAGCTGACCTGGATAATATTAGTAAGGATACAACCCCTCTTGCAGAATCGTGGGATACTTCAGGACCAGCCATTATCTGGAGAACCACACTGGGTGAAGGATATGCAGGTCCGGCTGTGCATAATGGACGGGTTTACCTTCTTGATTATAACGAAAGAAAGAAAGCTGATGCTCTCAGATGTTTTTCCCTTTCATCAGGAAAAGAGTTATGGAGGCGTTGGTATTATGTTGATCTGAAAAGGAATCATGGATATTCCAGAACTATTCCTGCAGTAACTGATAAATATCTTGTTACCATTGGCCCTCGATCGCATGTTATGTGTGTTGATCCGCTTACAGGTAAAATGTTATGGTCTATTGATCTTGAAAAAGAGTTTGGAATTCCTGGAACAGAAAAGGGAAGAATCACACCTGATTTTTATACTGGTCAATGTCCATTGATCGATAATGATGTAGCTGTACTTGCCCCGGGAGGAAAAGCACTGATGATAGGATTAGATTGTGCATCAGGTAAAATAATCTGGCAGACACCTAATATTGACTCCATCCGGATGTCACACAGTTCGATAATGCCGATGATAATTCACGGGAAAAGAATGTATGTTTATAATGGCATTGGCGGAGTTTGTGGTGTTTCTGCTGAAAAGACGGATATAGGAAAATTATTGTGGACCACAACTAAGTGGAGTCCGGCAACAACAGCTGCTTCTCCCCTGTTTCTTGGAAATAATGAAATAGCGGTTTTTGGAAGTTATGGTGCAGGTGGTGCCCGGATTGTAATAAATACCACCGGATCGGGATATTCAGCAACAGTAAAGGAACAACATAAAGCTACGAATGGGCTGGCAAGTGATCAGCAAACACCCATAATCGCAGGAACTTATATATGGAGCGTTTTACCTGAGAATGCCGGTACATTGAAAAAGCAATTGGTTTGTTATAAAAAATCGGATCTATTGACAGCTGTATGGTCAAGTGGTAAAGAAAACAGATTTGGACGCGGACTTGGTCCGTATATTGTCAGCGGAAATAAATTATATCTTCTCGATGATGATGGGAAACTTTACTTTTATAAAATTCAGGATAACAAAGTCATATTAATTGCAAGCCATAAGGTTATCAAAGGAATTGAGGCCTGGGGACCAATGGCAATTGCAGGAAAGTACCTCATTATGAGGGATGCAAGAAATTTACTTTGTCTTAATATTGGTAAATGAACAGAAGATGAAAAAGAAAGTAGTAACTATTTTAGCAGTATTAATCATACTCGTCTTTATCGGGTACATAATCTTTGATTCTGTTAAACCTGCGGTTTCAGTAAAAAGTGAAACCAAAAATTCACAAATTAAGGAAATACCAGATGCCTGGAAGATTTCAAATGAGCTCAAGGTGAATGAAGGTTCCCTTAAGGCAGTAACTGTTACTACCGCAGGAAAAATATATCTCGGTGGTGATTCTTTTGTATCATGTTATGATAAAGATCTGAAACTCATCTGGAATGTGAAAACTCCTTCGCCTGTGACAGCTCTTTCGAACTATGGAGATACAGTTTTTGCATCAACAATAGAACAGATACTTGTAATGAATTCTGCTGGTAAGATATTGAGCGAATGGGGGCCATTTGAGGATAGCTGCATTATTACTTCTGTGAGTTCAAACAGAGAATTTATTGCCTTTGCCGATGCAGGAAATAAAATGGTTTTCATTCTTGACAAAAGTGGTGAGGTTAAAAAAATGATTGGCCAGAATGACGGACAATTTGTCATCCCAAGTCCCTATTTTGAAGTAGCCCTCGATAATGAGAATAACCTGTTTGTAGCAAATACTGGACACCATCGGATTGAAACCCGTACAATTGATGGGGTTTTAAAAAGCTATTTCGGAGAGGCCGGAACAGATCCCGACCGATTCTGCGGTTGTTGTGCTCCTCCTCATTTCATACTCATTCCTGGGGGATTTGTAACTGCTGAAAAAGGAATTAACAGGATTAAGATCCTCAACAAAAAGGGAGAATTTGTTGAATTTGTCAATTCAAAAAATGACTTTATTAAATCGGTTCCTCTGGATCTGGCTTCCGCAGACGGGAAAACAATTTATGGGGCTTATCCGGCGGACTCTAAGCTTTATGTATTTAACCGTAAATAAAATAATAGAAATGCTACTAAAACGATAAGATTGCTTCGCTTCGCTCGCAATGACCCTGCAAGTTAGATAGATTATACGCTCAACGAGGAACGCGAAACGAGTAAAAAGCAACAAGCAACAAGTAACGAGTAATCAGACAATATATGACCAGAAATGAATTATTAAAAAAGCTTGGAAGATATCTTCTCCTGATGTTAATAGCTGTAATAGTCATTGCACTGGGAAAAAAGGTCGTGAGCGGGAATGATTGTTCAACATGTCCTGGCAAGGGGATTTGTAACGGTAAAACCGACTGTAATAAATATTAATTGCAGTAAGCATGAAGGATGCTAAGAATAAATATCAGTCAAGGAGGGATTTTGTAAAAACTGCAGGTAAGCTGATTGTTACAGTACCACTGGTTATTATACCTGCTTTTCTTATAAAAAAGATTTCAGCAGCAGGATATGTCTGGCAGATAGATCCTTTCAAATGCACACAGTGCGGACAATGCAAGACTAACTGTGTACTTACACCTTCTGCATCAAAATGTGTACATGCTTTCCGGATGTGTGGCTATTGTGATCTTTGTGGAGGCTATCTCCGTCAGGGAGTAAAAACGATCAGCACCGGAGCGGAAAACCAGTTATGTCCAACCGGAGCAATAACTAGAAAATTTGTTGAAGAGCCTTATTTTGAATATACAATAAATGAAGAAATATGTGATGGATGTGCAAAATGTGTAAAGGGATGCGGTGATTTTGGAAACGGGTCACTTTATATGCAGATCAGGCATGACCGGTGTGTAAACTGCAATGAATGCTCAATTGCACGTACTTGCCCGTCGAATGCAATTTCTCGAATTCCTGTAAACATTGCTTACTTACCGAAAGACAAAAGATAAAAGTAAAAATGGAAAAATGGAATGAAAAAACGGAGAACGTTAAACACTGAACCCTAAACTTATAGATGAAAAAGGCTCTGCCATATATTGTTTTTATACTGCTATTATGCTGGCATGTGGTTCTTTTTGCCCAGGACAGGTTTCCGAGACCTGAATTTGAATCGGGGCATGTTTATCCGACAAACCAGATGCCAAAACCCAGGGTTCCGGGCTGGGAGTATTTTGATGTTCTGATATTGACCGGAGCTTTGATAATGACAACCTGGCTGGCATTGAAAAAGCGTTCACGACAGGGTTTAATCTGGATGTCGGTCTTTTCTCTGGCTTATTTCGGTTTTTACAGAGAGGGTTGTATCTGTGCAGTCGGATCAGTTCAGAATGTATCGCTGGCTTTATTTAATACAGGATATTCAATTCCTCTTTCAGCACTTCTGTTCTTTATTATTCCTTTATTGTTTGCACTTGCCTATGGACGTGTATTTTGTTCTGGAGTCTGTCCCCTCGGAGCCATTCAGGAACTAACTGGCCTCAAACCGGTAAAGCTTCCAAAAGCTGTTGAATTAATTCTGGCCTTTGTACCTTTTATTTATCTTGGGATCGCTATCTTATTCGCTTCAACTAATAGCCAGTTTCTTATATGCAGGTATGATCCTTTCGTCGGAATATTCAGGCTGGATGCTCCTTACACAATGATAATCTTTGGAGCATTGTTACTTTTAGCAGGGATATTTGTTAACAGGCCTTACTGCAGGTTTCTCTGCCCCTATGGTGTCCTGCTTAATATCTTTTCAAGGTTTGCAGGAAAGCATCTGACAATAACACCTGCTGAATGTACGAATTGCAGACTTTGCGAAGATGTTTGCCCTTATGATGCGATAATTCCTTCAGATACAGATCAAAAGAGGGAAGAGCCGCAAAAGTCAAGGAAGCGTTTTATTATTTATTTCCTTTTTGTTCCCCTGTTTGCAGCTACAGGAGCATTTTTACTTCACAACCTCGCTCCCGCCTTGTCAGGGGCAAATAATACAGTAAGACTTGCAAGAGAGATCAGAATCGAGAAGAAAACTGGTATTGAATCAGAGCTAAAAGATGTTGTCGCGTTCAAAGAATCAGGTAAGACAGAATCAGAATTATATACAGAAGAAGAGTTAATCATCGGGCGATTCAGAAGAGGTTCTCCATGGGCTGGCGCGTTTTTGGGAATATCATTCGGAATAGGAATGATAACACTCACAATAAGAAGTAAGAGAAGTGAATATAAACCCCATCAGGGGAAGTGTTATAGTTGTGGAAGATGTTTTAAATATTGTCCAATTAAAGTGAAAACATAAATGAAGTTTATTTTTACTGAAAAAGATATAAGTATTCTTAAAGTTATTAGTCAGATCGCAGGAGGATTTGCCCTTATTGTGGCAATGACTATGATCTTCAGCCTGGTACAGTTAAAAACGGTTAATCCTTTAGACAATCCGGTACTGTTGTCGGTAAAAGAACAATACGACAAGGATCCATCGAATGCTGCTAAGGCTGAGCAGGTAAGGGCAATGGATCTGATGGCAAGAAAAGCTTATTTCAGTTCAAGATGGCAGGTGGAAACAGGTTCATATCTCCTGATTGCCGGGGTCATTATCTTCATTATTTGCCAGCGGATTATTTCAGAGAATGAAAAACTTGTACTTGTACTCGCTGATGCAAAAACTGATTCATCCATGCAACGGGGAAAAAACAGAAAATACCTGATTTCAGCAGTCATAATTATTTTTATTACAGCAATTATTGCATCTTTTTTTCTGCGTGCCGATCTCCCGGATATCTCAGGAAAAGCTCCGGGGTCCTCGAAGAAAGAGGAACGCAGCAATGAAAAGGCACCCAAACCCGATAAAACAAACTGGCCATTCTTTCGTGGTCAGGATAGTCGTGGAATTGCAGGAGGTACTGGATATCCGACCGAATGGGATGCTACAGCTGGAAAGAATATCGGTTGGAAAATTGAGGTACCTGAAAATGGAAAGAGCTCTCCTGTTATTTGGGAAGATAAAATTTTTATTACCGGAGCTCAGGAAAAGATTTGCGAGGTTTATTGCATTGATAAAAAAACAGGAAAAATACTATGGACCGGGTCTGCTTCTGATATCCCGGGCGAACCGGCAGTATTGCCTAAAATGGCTCAGGAAGCAGGGCTGGCTGTATCGACAGTAGCCACAAATGGTAAAGTGGTATGTGCTGTTTTCTCAAATGGCAACCTTGTCTGCTTCGATATGGATGGGAAACAGAAATGGGCAAAAAACATAGGCGTCCCTGAAAACAGTTATGGTTATGCATCTTCCCTGATGATTTATAAAGACATTCTGCTCGTTCAATTCGACAGTAATGTAAAGATATCGCTTATTGGATTTGATCTGGTAACGGGTGATCAGAAGTGGGAAACCCTGCGACATGGACATGCTGTATGGTCATCACCGGTTATGGCTTATTTCGCCGGAAAATCAGAACTGATAATAAACGGAAATCCATATGTGAGTGGTTATGATCCTTTAACAGGAAATGAACTCTGGGAAGTAGAATGCATGAGCGGAGATGTTGCTCCATCGGTCGCAGTAAACAGCACAATGACCTATGCCGTAACTGATTATGCAAAACTTGTAGCAATTAAACCTGGAAATGGAGTATCAATAGTTTGGCAAGACAACACCTACACTCCTGACGTTTCAAGCCCTGTAGCTACTGATCAGTTTTTGTTTGTATCAACAGGGAACGGTGATGTTGCATGTTATAATGCAGCAAAAGGAGATACATTATGGACACATTATTTTCAGAATCCTTTTTATGCTTCACCTATAATATCAGATGATATGGTTTATCTTCTTGACAGATCAGGCGTGATGCACATTGTAAAGGCAGGATCATCGTTCAGTTTGATCGCTGAATCGCCGCTTGGAGAAGGTGCCGACTGTTCACCCGCATTTTCTGACAAGAAAATTTATATACGGGGAACGAAAAACCTTTATTGCATATCGAAGAAATGAATACAGATAAGTCAAACATATTGACCAGTGACTGCGGATGTGAGCAGACCTCCTCAAAGGATATTACTTCTGTTGTGGATGAAGTTGTTAAATTGACGGGCAGAGAACCGGAAAAGGTTATTTTAATACTCCAGGAAGTACAGAAAAGGCTTAACTGGCTTCCATCAGAAGCGCTTAAACATATTTGTAAAGTAACTGATATCACTCCTGGCCAGATCTCCGGCGTTTCAACATTTTATTCTCAGTTCAGACATCTTCCTGTTGGCAAACATACGATAAAAATTTGCGCTGGAACAGCATGCCATGTCAAGGGAAGCCCGTTGATATCTGATGCATTTAAAAGGATTCTCAAAATTGATAATGACAGGAATGCTTCACCCGATAACCTGTTTTCAATTGAAGAAGTTGCCTGTCTTGGATGTTGCACGCTGGCTCCTGTAGTTCAGATTGACGGGAAAACCTATGGTCATGTCAGACCAATCCAGGTAGAAAAAATAATTCATGATTTCCTGAGTTCAGGCAATCAGAGCACCAATACAACTGAATCAGACGGGAATGAAGATATTGATGCCGAAATCAGGATTGGGATCGGCTCATGCTGTGTTGCCGGGGGCAGTAAGGAGATTCTCTCTGAAATAATTGATGTCAAGGAAAGGTATAATCTCAATATCAGGTTGAAGCCTGTTGGTTGTGTGGGAGTATGTAACCAGACGCCATTGATGGAAATAGTTACAAAAGAGAACATTCATTCCAGATATACTAAAGTCAGCAAGTTTCAGGTTGAAGAGATTCTTCTTAAACATATTACGCCCAGGAGTTTAAACAAAAGAATCAAAGGCAACATTAATGATCTGGTCGATACGTTTCTTTCTGAAGATAAGCTTTCAGGACAGGTCAATATTCCGGTTGAATTAAGAGAGAAATACCTTAATAATTTTCTGAATCATCAGGTACATATTGCCACAAAGAACAGTGGTATTCTTTCTCCTGAATCATTTGAAGAGTATTGTTTGTCCGGTGGTTTCGAAGCACTTAATAAATGTATTAAAGAGTTGGATCAGGAATCAATTATCAGAATTATAACTGATAGCGGATTAAGAGGTCGCGGAGGAGCAGGATTTTCTACCGGTAAAAAATGGGGAATTTCACTTTTTGCAACCGGGAATCCGAAGTATGTTATCTGCAACGGGGATGAAGGAGACCCAGGCGCTTTCATGGACAGGATGCTTCTTGAATCTTTTCCTTTCAGGGTAATTGAGGGGATGATCATTGCAGGCTATTCAACCAGCGCCAATGAAGGGATTTTCTATACCAGGGCAGAATACCCGCTTGCAGTAACAAGGATCAGGATGGCCCTTAAATTGTGCTATGATAATGGAATACTTGGCCACAATATTTTTGGCACTGCTTTTTCTTTTAATATTAAGATTTTTGAAGGAGCCGGAGCCTTCGTATGCGGTGAAGAAACAGCATTGATTTCATCACTTGAAGGTAAGCGGGGAACTCCTCATCTGAGGCCTCCCTACCCTGCTGTCAGAGGTTTCAGGGGCTTGCCTACGCTGGTTAATAACGTTGAGACTCTTTCAGTAGTTCCATGGATAATTATAAACGGAGCTGAAGCGTTCATATCTGTAGGAACTGAAAAGAGCAAAGGAACGAAAGTATTTGCACTTGCAGGAAAAATTTCCAAAGGTGGCCTCATTGAAGTTCCAATGGGAATAACAATACGCGAAATAGTTGAGAAAATTGGTGATGGTGTAGCTGATGGTAATACTTTCAAAGCTGTTCAGATCGGAGGTCCTTCAGGTGGTTGTATTCCTGCAAGTAAAGCTGACACTACTATTGATTATGAAAAACTTACAGAGCTGGGCGCTATGATGGGTTCTGGTGGTATGGTTGTCCTGGATAACACAGATTGTATGGTTGACATGGCAAAATACTTTCTGACATTCACTCACAAACAATCATGCGGGAAATGTACATTTTGCAGAATCGGCACGAAACAGATGCTGAATATTATTACCGGATTGACTGAAGGTAAAGGAACTATTGAAGATATAATCGAGCTTGAAAATCTATGCAAATCGGTTATAGATGGCAGTTTATGCGGACTTGGAAAGACTTCTCCTAATCCTGTTCTCACGGGCTTGAGATATTTCAGGGAGGAATATGAAGAACATACACGAGGAATATGCAGAGCTAACAAATGCAGGGATCTCATAAGATATAGTGTAAATGACAATTGTACAGGATGCACAAAATGTTCACAGGAGTGTCCTGTAAAAGCAATTCCTTTTAAACCTTATGAAAAACATGAGATAAACCAGTTAATATGCACGAAATGCGATAATTGCAGAAGTATTTGTCCTGAAAAAGCAATTGAAATTATTAATATAAATGGTTAAGCTGAAAATAAATAATGCCGATTATGAAGTTCAGGACGGGTTGACTATTCTGGATATTGCCAGGAGTGCCGGAATTTATATCCCTACCCTGTGTCATAATGAAAAACTCCCTCATTATTCTTCATGTATGGTTTGTATGGTAAAGGATCAGAGAACCGGAAACTTTTTACCTTCATGTTCAGCTTTGCTTCAGGATGGAATGGACATTGATTGTTCATCCGAAGAGGTTATCTCCCTAAGACGGAAAGCTATCGAACTTCTTCTGTCAGAACATCGGGCTGAATGTGAAGCTCCATGCAAAGTAGTATGCCCCGGCGGATACAATATTCCTCTAATGAACAGGTTATTAGGCGCTAAGAATTTTGAAGGTGCACTTAAACTTTCCAGTACGCAGCTTCAATCTTCCGGATTATTGTGTACAGATTGTCCTGGATACTGCGAGAATGCATGCCGGCGAAAAAAAGTTGACATTCCTGTTTCGATAAGAAATATGCAAATATTTATTTCACAACAAATTAAGCAGGAAAACATTGCTGTCAATCAACACAATATCGAAAAATCATCTAAACGGTTTACATCTCATATCGGCCGACTTGAGGAAGGCGAATTAAAGGAGTGGTTAAAAGAATGTTCTGATGAAGTAAAACGGATCAGGGAAATATCCGATCCAGAATCCGCTGCCAGGGAGTCTGAGAGTTGTATGCACTGCGATTGTCGTGCCGCTGATAATTGCAGACTCAGGGATATAGCTGATGATTTTTCTATTAAAGATCCCAGAGGCAAGCTTGTAAACTCGCCGATACAGAAGAAAATTAATATTAATACCGGATTGATATTTGAGAACGCAAAATGTATTAAATGCGGACTCTGCGTAAGGCTTTGTGAAGATTCAAAAGATGAACCTTCTCTCTGTTTTATTAACAGAGGATTTGTAAGCATTATCTCTGAACCTCTTACTGAGGATTTTAATAATATCCTGAAATCAAAAACCAAAGAGGTTATAGCAATATGTCCGACAGGTGCATTAAGTATGTTTAAGTAATTAGTTAACATTGATTTGTTTAAAAATGAAGACCCCCTTCCCAACCTTCCCCCACGGGGGAAGGCGTATCAATACATTTCCCCCTTGGGGGAAACTAGAAAGGGGGTAATTTGAAAAAATGGAATAAAAAATCTCTGTATGAAATTCATTTATATAGGAATCCTGTATTTGTTCATCTTCATATCTGTTTCCGGTCAGACTAATGAAACAGAATGGCCGCTATTCAGAGGCAAAGCTGACCTGGCCGGAAGAATTGAAACTGAACTACCTGTATCACCCAAACTATTATGGAGCCTAAAAACAGGCGGAACAACAAAATCATCACCGGTTATAAGTGAAGGAACTGTTTATTTTGGTAATGACAAAGGGTCCCTGATTGCAGTGAGTACCGATGGTAAAATCAAGTGGAAATATGAGTCAGGAAGTTCAATTGATGCCGCTCCTATGGTGTATGGTAATAAAGTCATTTTTGGGACAAACGAAGGCATTCTAAAAGCGGTTGATAAGATTTCTGGTAAATTTATATGGTCGTATACCACTGATAACCAGATTGCAGGCTCAGCAAATGTGTGGGTTGCCGGAAATAAAGCAGGAATCGTTGCTGGAAGCTATGATTATTTCCTGCACTGTGTTGATCCTGAAACAGGTAAAGTTATGTGGAAGATCGAGACTGAAAATTATATCAACGGGACACCTGCAATATTAAACGGTAAAATTGTATTCGGTGGATGTGATGGTATGATCAGGGTTGTGGATCCGCTGACAGGAAAACAAAAAGATACTATTAATATCGGAGTCTATATTGCTTCTTCTCCTGCCCTTACGCTTGATATGGCATATTTCGGGGATTACGATGGCACAAAATACTGTGTAAATATTAACACAAAGAAAATTGTATGGAAGATTCCGGGAAGTGAGGAATCGGGCGCAATATTGGCTATTCCTGCAATCAGAAATAATTCAGTTGTAATTGGAAGTGAAGATAAATATCTTTATTGTTACAACTCTTCCGACGGAAAACTGTTATGGAAATACCGTACGAACGGTAGAATAATCGGCTCTGCGGTTTTAACATCAACAAAAGTTCTCTTTACAGGTATGGATGGTTATATTTATATTCTGGGATTGGCAGATGGGAAAAAACTGTGGAGTTTCAATGCAGGAACTCCTGTGAGCAGCTCTCCGGCAGTGATTAAAGGAAAGTTTTTCATTCTGACTGAAGATGGAAGGTTACTTTCATTCGGTGAAAAGTAATGTTATGAAAATTGTTTATCTGATAACTGGTTCAGGAGGTTCATTTTATTGCGGCAATTGTTACCGGGATATGATTTACCTCAGGGCTATGCGTAAAGTTCCTGGAATAACGGCTTCAGCCATACCGTTATATCTTCCTCCCGATGGAACAAATATTGAAACCGGTCTTGACAAAAATGTCTTCTTCGGTGCAATTTCTATGTTTCTGAGGGAGAAAGTACCTTTTCTCAGGAATATGCCTGTATTCATGGACAAGCTGTTTGATTCTTCACCGATGCTTAAGATGGCTGCTCGCAGGGCTGGTACAACCAGAACAGTGGGACTTGAAGAGATGACGCTGAATATGATAAAGGGAGAAAATGCCTTTCCTGAAAAGGAGCTCCAACGACTGGTGGATTACCTGACAAGAGACGGGAAACCAGATATTATTCACCTTTCAAATGCTCTTATAATCGGACTTGCCCGTCAGATCAAGAAAAAACTGGATGTTAAGATTGTTTGCTCTCTTCTGAATGAAGATGACTGGATAGATGAGATGGCAGAGCCTTATCAGTCAGGAGCCTGGAAACTGATATCAAAAGAAGCATCCAATGTTGATGTCTTTTTAACTCCCAGCAATTACTATAAAGAGTTGTTCATTTCGAAAACGGGTATATCAGGTGACAATTTTTATGTTATCCCTCTTGGAATTGATCCCGCTGAATTATTAAAAATTGAAAAAAGAGATAACTACCCTTCAATCGGATATTTCTGCCGGATAAATTCTCAAAACGGATTCGACAAGCTGGTAGATGCTTTTATTGAACTGAAATCAGGCAACAACCTGCCAGGACTAACTCTTCATATATCGGGCGGTTATACAGGTGATGATAAGCCTTTTATAGCAGATCAGATCAGGAAAATAAAGGCTGCAGGTCTGAAAAGCTTTGTCAGAATTTATCCGGAATTTCATGGGAACAGCAAACAGGAGTTTTTCAGTAATATAGATGTTATGAGTGTACCTGTCAGAAAACATGATGGTTACGGATTATATATACTTGAAGCCAATGCTGCCGGGGTACCAGTAGTTCAGCCTGCAACCGGAGCATTTCCGGAAATCATTGAAAGAACCATGGGAGGAATGACTTATTCACCTGACAATGTTGGGGAGTTGTCAGCGAACCTTCTGAAATTATTAAAGGATAATGACTTACGCTCCCGCCTTGGGAAACTGGGAAAAGAAAAGGTCTTAACTGAACTTTCACTTGAAAAAATGTCCGAAGGTTTATCTAAAGTTTATAATACCTTATAATATGTTAAATATCAATAATATATCAAAGTCATTCATTCAACGTGGTTTGGTCCTTGATAATCTATGCCTTGAAGTGAATGAAGGTGAGACTCTTGCCATAATGGGACCATCCGGTTCAGGGAAGACTACACTTATGAATATTATTGGTCTGTTAGATAAGCCTGACAAGGGAGAGATTATTTTCAGAGGGGCTCCAATAGCAAACTTTACAGAGGACGAGTCTGCAGATTACAGAAACCTGAATATCGGTTTTGTATTCCAGGAGCATCTGCTGCTACCGTATCTTACTGTTTCAGAGAATATACAGCTTCCTTTACTTGCATCAAAACATTCACAGGAAGAACTTTCTGTTAAACAGCAATATTTAAAAGGATTAATGGAAAAGGCCGGCATTTCTGATCTTAAAGACAAGTATCCTTTTCGAATCTCCTGTGGAGAAGCTCAACGGGCTGCTTTGGTAAGAGCCCTGGCGAATAACCCGTCAATTCTTCTTGCAGACGAACCAACCGGATCTCTTGATTCAAAAAATGCAGAAAATATGGGTGAACTTCTTCTTGAGATGAACAGAGAATTTGGGATAACAATCATTCTGGCAACCCATTCGTTTGACCTTGCAAATAAGATGTCAAAGATATTACGGCTTGAGGAAGGCAAATTAATAGTCTGAATTAAAAAGAAAATAACTGTTTCTAATGCCTGGCACATTCCAGATAATAATCAAATCAATAAAATTCTATAAAAAGCCGGTCCTGTACCAGGTTCTTATAATCATTCTGCTGTGCGCCGTCATAACCGGATCATTACTGACAGGGAGATCTGTTAAGGAGAGTCTAAAAAAATCAGCCTCAGAACGCCTTGGAAATACAGGCATTCTCATTAGTTCAGGAATCAGATACTTTGATTCTGAACTTGTTCAAAGAATGAAAGACAGCTCCGGTATATTATGCACCGGGATACTTGAAATGAACGGTTATTGTCAGAGTCTGAATTCGCAAAAAGGGGCGTTCAATACGCATATTTATGGTGTCAATAAAGACTTTTTTATTTTTCACGGACATGATTCAATGGCTATCAAACCAGGAGAAGTTGCTGTTAATAAACGGCTTGCAGATTATCTTGGAATTAAACCGGGTGACGACCTGATAATACGATTCAAGGTCATAAGCGACATACCTTCAGATGCACCATTTGCACCTGGCGGAGGTGCCGGAAAGTCAATTGTGATGAAAATAGGAAGTATTCTTGAACCAACAAAAACCGGAAACTTCTCCTTGTCAATCAGTCAGATAACACCTATGAATATCTTCATGAACCTGTCAAATATAGAAGATGATCAAGGCAACCATTTTAAACTAAACAGGTTGCTTATTAAAAGAGACAATATCAATTCCCTAAAACAAATATCTGGTGCCTTAAAGCATTATTTGAAACCCTCCGATATTGGCCTGAGGTTAAGAACAGTGAAGAAGACAGGAGAATATGAACTCATTTCTGACAGGATTTTTATAGATGAATCAATTTTAAAAGAGATTGGCAACTTGTTGCCCAATTCTTATCCTGTTATAACGTACCTTGGTAACAGGTTCGAGGCGGATACCAAATCGACTCCCTACTCATTTGTTTCAGCATTGCCTTCTTCATTATATCATGATATTGATGCCGGCAATGGAATGATAATAAACAAATGGATGGCAAATGATCTTTTAGTGCGGGAAGGGGACACTGTTAAAATGTATTGGTATACACCTGATTCACTAAATAAACTTATTGAAAAAAGCAGCGGTTTTATTGTCAATCATATTGTAGATATGAAGGGTATCTGGTCAGATTCTCTTCTTATGCCTGATTTTCCCGGAATCTCAGGAAAAGAATCATGCTCTGACTGGGATGCCGGTGTTCCCATAAAAATGCATGAAATTCGCGCTAAAGATGAGGATTACTGGAATAGATACAGAGGTACACCCAAGGCATTTATCAATTATGATAAGGGTAAGGAGCTGTGGGGAAATAATTTTGGCCCCGCGACTGCTATCCGTTATCCTGCAGGTGTAACAGAAAAAGAGATAGAAGATAAACTTGCAGGATCGCTTGATCCTCTAAAAATGGGGTTCAGTATAAAAGATCTGTCGGATGAATCATTTAAAGCTGCAAATGAGAGTGTTGATTTCGGTACTTTGTTCCTGAGTCTGGGGTTTTTCCTCATTCTGGCTACACTGGTTTTGTTATCGTTCGCGGCCTCTTCATATTTTGATTCTAAAAGAAAGCATATAATAACATTATTTGCCCTGGGATTTAAAAACAGGTGGATTGCACAACTACTATTTCTCGAATCAGGATTGATAAGTATTGCCGGATGCTCAATTGGAGTATTTGCCGGTTATCTGGTTAATATTATTATAACCAGGGCTTTGAATACTGTTTGGAATGGTGCAGTACAGACCGATACACTTGATGCGTATTTTAATCTTTTGCCAATAATTTCAGGATTTCTATTGACATTCCTGACCATTATGATATTTATGCTGGTTAAGGTTAAACGTTTCCTGAATGGGTTGAATAAGAGGGAAAAGGAGATTTACAATACTCCTTCAATCCTTAATAATCTGTTTTTATTACTTACATCAGCTATTGTAACAATTTCATTATTTGTACTTTCTATATTATTCAGAGACAAGCAACTCACTTTCTCGTTTGCCTCAGGTATTGTGCTTTTGCTTACATTGATCTTATTATGGAGGCAATATTATATAGGCAGATTTATTAATAATACAGGAAGAATCAAAAATAGAAAACAGTTATCGCATCTCTATTACTCTTTTAATCCGTCTAATGCTGTAACACCAATTCTTTTTATAGCTGCAGGAATTTTTACTGTCTTTATCACCGGTGCAAACAGGATGACTTTTAATGAAAAACAGGTTAAACGTTCAGGTGGTACCGGCGGTTATTTGCTATGGTGTGAAAACACTATCCCTTTAAAAGAAGATCTGAATACAGTATCCGGAAGGAAAACAACCGGACTTGACAACGATCAGCTTTCGGAGATGAGTTTTGTCCAGATGAAAAGGTATTCAGGCAATGACGCCAGCTGTCTGAATCTTAACCATATTACATCTCCTCCTCTTCTGGGAATTGATCCTGACGATTTTATAGCGAAAAAGTCTTTTGCTTTTTCAAAAGTACTCATAGCTAATAGCATTGAGAATCCATGGCAGTTTCTGAATCTTCCTTCAGAAAACAATACAATTTATGGCATTGCTGATCAGACTGTTCTCGATTGGGGACTGAAACTAAAACCGGGAGATACTTTAGTCCTGAGAGCTGAGAATGGACGACCTCTGAATATTATTATTGCTGCAGGATTACAATCATCTGTTTTTCAGGGTAATGTACTCATTGGAAAGGAAAATTTCACAAAGTATTATCCTTCTGTTTCCGGAAGTCAGGTATTGCTTGTAGATGGTAAGAGTTCGTTAACTGATTTATATAAAAGTACTTTGAACGAAAGGCTGGAAAATTATGGTGTAAATATTGAAAAAACATCTGATCGCCTTGCAACATTTTATAAAGTTACAAATACATATCTCTCAGTATTTGGAGTTTTTGGAGCATTTGGAATGATAATTGGTATTGCCGGAATTGGATTTGTACTTTTACGGAACTATAACCAGCGAAAAAATGAATTTGCGCTTCTGCTTGCTACAGGCTTTCATGTAAAAAAGATCAGAAGAATGATTCTCTCAGAACAAGTGATAATTCTTTTTGCCGGAGTTTCAGCAGGCATTGTTTCTGCCCTTGTTGCAACTTCGTCATCAATTAAAAACAGCCCCGATATACCATGGTTGTTTATAATCCTGATGATTCTGGCGATAGTGATCACAGGTTTATTTGCCATGTTTCTGTCTGTGAGATCAGTGACAAAGGATTCACTAATTGCCAGTCTGAAAAATGAATAGAAAAAGATTATTTTTTCCCAACTGCCACAAGGTATTTCTGAGTTCTGAAGAATATCATACCATCAGTAATGGCAGGAGCAGTTAAACATATATCATTCATAGGTATTTCGGCGAGTTGTTTAAATGAAATGCCATCCTCAATGATATACACAATTCCCTGTTCGTCAACGATGTACAGTTTTCCATCTGAAGCAACAGGAGAAGCAATAAAACTCTGTGAATTACCGAGTTTTGCATGATATAACTCTTTACCTGTGCCGGCATCATAGCAAACAACAGTGCCATTCCAGTTAACATTATACAGATGATCTCTGTAAAGAAGCAAAGTATGAATATACGAACCTCCCCGGGGAATACTCCATTTCACATATTCATTCAGAATTCCTGTCGGTTTAAGAGTGATATCTCCGGAAGCATTAGATTTAATCGCATATATTGGTGAACTGGGCCCATGTGCGCTATTGAAATATATCAGGTCCTTGCCAATTACGGGAGTCGGAATCGGAACATCGCCCCCACCCGACATCCGCCATATTTCTTTTCCTGTTTCAAAATCATATCCTCCCCGATGTTTGTACCCGTTTACAGCGATACGCGTTTTATCCCCGTCTTTATAAATATTTGGTGTGCACCACCCGGGATATTCGTCTCTTTTTTTATTCCATAATTCCTTTCCAGTCTTCAGATCATAGGCAGCCAAAAATGAATTCTCAAGAACGTCACATTGAACTATCACTACACCATTATATATTATAGGTGAACTGGCAAACTCCCATTCGGCAGCAACATAATCGTATGCAACGGATTTTAGCACGCCAAAATTCTTTTTCCAAACAAGATTCCCATTATAATCATAACAATACAAGCCTTCAGATCCGAAAAACGCCACAGCATATTTTCCATCAGTCGCTACTGAAGGATTGGCATGCGTCGATTTAGGATGCCGCTTTATTTTGGGAATGCCCTTGTATGCTGTTTTTTCCCAGATTATTTTTCCCGAATTTTTGTTAATGCAGAAAACTTTCCAGTCATGTACCGAGCTATCAGCTACCGGCATGCCATCTCCATAAATACCGGTCTTGATCCCTTGTTTATCAGAGTTGCTTACGGCAGTGGTGATAAATAACTTATCGCCCCAAATAACCGGACTTGATAGTCCGAGGCCGGGTATCTCGGTTTTCCATCTCACATTTATCATTTTTTGAAAGTCAAATGATTCGGGAAGGTTTGCATTATCAAGAACTCCTGATGCCATATACCCGCGAAATCCCGGCCATTGACGCTCCGGTACTATTTGTCCGGTAAGATTAAATGAAAGAGTGAATAAAGTAATAAATGTTCCGAGTGACAGAAAAATGGATCTCATATATTTAATAGGGATTTCAGGTTATTTCTTGCCAGTCAGTTTCCCGTTATTCATCCACAAAGTGATTCTGCCCATCCTGTCATATGGAGGATAAGCATGCATATCACCTGTTACAAAATCCATTAACCCGTCGTTATTGAAGTCAGCTGACTCCAGCGTTAAAATGTGGGTCGGAGAACTGGCTATGTTATGAAGTACAAATTGCATGTTACCGACATTCTCCAGCCATATAAAGCTCTGAGATTCAGGTTTATCCCATAAATTAAAGGCACTTACGCAAAATATATCCAGATCTCCGTCATTATCTATGTCAACGGGCCTCGCATTATATGCCCCGATGAAAGTGCAAATCCTATGGAATTCAAAATTAAAGTTCCCCTTGTTTTCAAGCCACTGAATTCCATGCCATGGCCGACCCTGGGGAGGTATGTAATCAAAAGCGTCGCCGTTTGTATACAAGATGTCATCGTCACCATCCTTGTCCAGATCGCAAATGTAAATCCCGCTTGAACCAAAGTCTTCATTATTTGAGCCATATATCAGCTTTGAAGTGAAATTCCCTTTTCCATCATTGATGAAACCGTAGATTTCCTCCCATTCCTGGCTGACAAGTGAGATAATGTCAAGATCTCCATCCTTATCAATATCATCTATTATAACATTAATTGGACCAGAGAGATTCTGCAGTATATGGCTTTTAAACTGCCAGTTTCCAAGATTCTCAATCCATCGGGTTTCTCCATCATCATATCCAAATTGTGCAACAGCAAGGTCCAAATCACCATCACCATCCAAATCACCTGCCCTGACATCTGATACACGGGCTATCTTGTCAACAACTACATGTTTTGTGAAATGATTCTTACCATCATTTTCGAGTATGACAACTGAGCCGATTTTATCATTACTGGGAAAAATTAAGCCAAGGACAGCGACCAGAATATCATTATCTCCGTCTTTGTCAAAATCAATGACCTGAACGTGGGCCGGTGCATTCAGACCATCAGCAATAACTGTTTCTGTATAAACACCGGCAGGAAACTGCCGGATCCAGTTAACAGAGTTGCTCTTACAATCACAAACAATGATATCCATTAATCCATCTCCATCAAGATCTGCGGCCTGAACATTTGAAATAAGCGGGGGCTCTTCAAACGTTTGTCCAACCGGAATAGGATTTAGGAAATCTATTTTAGCACCAACAGGAGTATTATCTGATTTTCCCGATACATTATCTTTTGAACCCGTTCTATTAACGATCCGTTTGATAACCTCGTTTCTGCTCATTCCTTTTTGTTTAGCCTGGTAACTAACTAACAGAAAAGGGATACCAACAATCAGGATTAAAACAATAACTAATAGTATCAGGGTTTTAAGACCTTTTTTATGATTTACATGTGGACGATTATCTTTTGGCATAAGATGTAATTTATTAATTGCAGGAAATAAAATATTAACCGCAAAAATAATCTAAATGTGCTTTATGACAGCACTGCATTGAAATAAATTAATTATCATTGAAAATTATAGGATCCTAATTTTAGAAGTTGTGAAATTCAGAGTATTTAATGATATTTCTTTAGATGAAAGTTAGTGGCAGACATTTTCTTAATCTCTTGATAATCTTTGGTTTTGGATTGCTACCAGCTATCTTAAGTCAGTTTTTTACAGAAAAGCCAACCAGTCGGCATATTCATATCAGGAGTTTCCGGTATGGGAAAGATCCGTATGTAATCAGATGTAACAGAGGTGACACGCTTCATTTAACTTTTTCGACTGACGATACCGGACATTCATTTTTTCTTCAGGAGTTTGATATTGATGTCAAAATTACTCCGTCAAGTGATGAGGTTAATGTTTTTAAAACAAGTGATCCAACCAGTAAACCTGTTATTAAAAAGGAAGTAACTCTGATTGCAAAGCATCCGGGGATTTATAATTACATAGTTTCAAAGAGTAACTATCGTTGTCATGTCTGGTGCGGGCCGATGCATGCTTTTGAGCAGGGTAAACTTATAATATTGCCGAATACACTGCTGGTCTTCAGCCTGGGTAGCCTTCTTGGGATATTATTAATCTGGTTAGTTGCAATTTTCAAAAATGTCAAACCTGAGATAAGAAGCGACAGCGAAAAAGCCGGTTATAAAGATTTACTTAAAGAATCAGGTTTTTTAAGGGGGATTGTAGTATCAAGGTATACTCAGGCAGCTCTCACCATTATTACTATGGTCATGATTTATATTGTTATTCTGACCTCTGTTTTTGGCACCAAAGTATCTGGTAGAAACCTGGGAGTCCTTTTAATGTGGGCCGTATGGTTATTTGCACTGGTAGCAATAATTACTCCATTTTTTGGAAGATTCTGGTGTACGATCTGTCCTTTGCCCTTTTTCGGAGATCTTATCCAGAGAAAATCATTTTTTAATCCGCTTATAGGCAAAACCAAAAATTTAAACAACAAGTTTTCAGGACTTTTCCTGAAGTGGCCTGAATGGTTAAAAAATGACTGGTTAAGATTAATAGTCTTCTTGTTACTTGCGACATTTTCAACTACACTTGTCGCAACACCCTTTATTTCAGGTATTACGGTACTTATGCTGATGCTTGTTCCAACATTGATGTCAGGTATTTGGGAACTGAGGGCATTTTGTCGTTATGTATGTCCGGTGAGTGTTTTTGTAGGACCGTTTTCAAGGATGAGTACTTTGTCTCTCAGAAATAAATCTCAGGATATTTGTGATCAATGCAAGCCCCGCTATTGTGAGAATGGAAATACCAGTGGGTGGGCATGCCCGTACGGCCTTAATGTCGGCGAAATAAAGGAAAATTCTGATTGCGGGCTATGTCTCGAATGTCTGCGAAGTTGCACATATAATAATGTTTCACTCTATTCACGACCTCTTGCATCTGAAAGGGGAACCCGTAGTCTGAGTGAAGCGTGGATGACAATTGCTGCTTTTACTATTGCTATAATTTATTGCATTCTTTATCTTGGACCATGGCCTGTTGTTCGTGATTATGTAAATATACTGGATAAGCATAACTGGGGTTTATTTGGTATATATTCTCTGATAATGTGGACATTAGTGCTGATAATAGTTCCGGGAATTATTTATCTCCTTTCTCTCCTTGGCCTCAAACTTTCAAAAATTAAAGACACTCCAATGGAAGTATTTCTTGAATTTGCCGGATCTCTTCTACCTTTTGCGCTTATGAACTGGATAGCATTTGTAATACCAATGTTATTTGTAAATGTCACTTTTATAAAGCAATCGTTATCAGATCCTTTTGGCTGGGGATGGGATTTCTTTGGCACGGCAAATACTCCATGGCACCAGTTTTTACCACAGTTTATTCCATGGTTTCAGGCAGTAGCTGTATTGAGCGGGCTATATTTGAGCTTAAGAAATATAAGAAAGTCAAGGATGTTTTATGAATTGAATCCGAAACAGATTTTAAATATTAGTTTGCCCATAAGTCTGTTTATCACAGGAGTGGCAGTAGCCATGTTGGTTTTCTTTACCAATTAATATCCTGATCTTAAAATACACAAATTACTATTGTTGAAAAATAAATTAATCTTAATCTGACCATTTGAACAAATTAGTCAGAGAGATTGTTATATTTGCAACTTTTTGAATAAATGAATACTGATAAATCCGTTTCTGAGAAAAGCAACAAGGTACAGATGATAATCGAAGCTTCACAAAAGCGCTTCGGATTATATGGGATAGAGAAGACCTCAATGCGTGAAATAGCCGATGATCTTAAATTATCCAAGGCATCATTGTACTACTATTTCCCTGATAAAGAGAGTCTGTACTTTGCCGTAGTCAAAAAAGAGCAGGATGAGTTCCTTGATAAGATTTCAAAGAGAATTTTGAGTTTTCACGAGCCTGAACAATTGCTTCTTGAATACGCAAATGCTCGCCTGTCATACTTCAGAACGTTGCTGAACCTGAGCAGATTAAGACTCGAAGATTATTCCAATCTTAAACCTGTTTTCAGGGAGACAATAATGCTTTTTAAAGAAAAGGAAAAAGAAATTATTATGAAGATTTTTGAGAAAGGAAAGAGTAAGGGAATATTCTTTATTAAAAATCCCGATGCAACTGCTTCGCTTTTTCTTGACTTGCTTAAAGGACTCAGAATTTCAGTAGTAAATGATAACAAAACCTTGATCATTGAACAGGAAGAATTTGCCCAGCTTCTAGAAAACACAAATACTTTTACAGAAATATTTATAAATGGATTGAAATTCAAACAATAGAAAAAAGACAGTTAACAATTAAAATAAATTTAGAAAGATTTTATGAAACCAGAATCAAAAAACAACCGGCTCAGAGTTTATATTCCACTTTCGTTAGTTATTCTAATAGTCCTTGGAGGTGCATGGTACTGGTACAGGGATTATTCCCATTATGTCACTACCGATGATGCTCATGTTGATGCTGACAATGTAAGTGTCAGTGCGAAGATAATCGGCAGAATTTCTGCTATTTATGCCGATGAAGGAAATTTGGTAAAACAAGGCAGCCTTCTGGCAGTCCTGGACAGTTTCGATTTGCTTGCACAGAGAAATCAGACTGTTGCGTTGAGAGCTCAGGCATCGGCTAATTACACACAGGCAGAGGTTAAATATAACTCTGATCAAGTGAGCCTTAAGGTTCTTGAGATAAATCTTGAACGGGCTACAGAAGATTTGACAAGGGCCAAAAGCCAGTCAGAAGGAGGAGTTATAACTAAAGAACAATTCGACCATATTAATAAAGCTTATGAAACTTCACTAGCTCAGCTTGAGGCAGCCAAGGCACAGTTAATGGTTTCAAAATCGATGATAAGCAGTGCATCGGCTGCAGTCGAAACAACTATAGCACAAATTAAAGTTCTTGATACCCAGCTTAAAAATACCAGGCTTTATGCTCCTGCTGATGGGATCATTGCTAAAAGATGGCTTCTTCCAGGGGATGTCGTTCAGCCAAGTCAGTCAGTTTTCACAATGACCATAAGTAAGAATCTATGGGTAGTGGCATTTCTTGAGGAGACAAAAATTTCAAGCATTCGCATAGGTCAAAGCGTAAGATTTAGTATAGATGCTTTTCCGAGAGTAAGATTCAGTGGTAAAGTATTCCTTGTTGGTTCCAACACTGCATCTGTATTTTCATTGATCCCTGCAAATAATGCTTCAGGTAATTTTACCAAGGTTACTCAACGTATACCAGTCAGGATTTCAATTGAAAAGGCAGAAAATGGTAAAGAATTATCCTCATTCAATATTTTATCCGGAATGTCTGCTGTTGTAAAGATTATTAAAAACTAAGAATGGAAAAACGGAGAACACCTTCCCATCATATCCGGATGCTTGTAAGGGGAAGCAATTCAGCTTTTCATCCTAAACATCTGTCGTACAAATGGTTTTTGCTTGCCAATGTCATGCTCGGTACCTTTATGGCGGTTCTTGATGCTACAATAGTGAATGTCGGCTTGCCGAAAATTATGGCATCATTTGGAGTGGGTCTTGATAAAATTGAATGGGTTATAACGGCATATATGCTGGCTATGGCTGTTGCGCTTCCTACTTCGGGCTGGCTTGCAGATAAATTTGGTTATAAGAGGTTGTATTTCATCGGATTATTCCTTTTCACATTAGGGTCAATGTTATGTGGAAGATCTTCGGATGAAAACATGCTGATAGCATCAAGAGTTATTCAGGGATTAGGTGCGGGGACAATTCAGCCGCTTGGCATGGCAATTATTTCACGGGAATTTCCACCTCACCAAAGAGGCCTTGCACTCGGATTCTGGGGAATTGCAGCCGCAGCATCAGTCTCATTCGGGCCGCTAATTGGTGGTTTTCTGATCGACCGTTTCAACTGGCCCCTGATTTTTGATGTAAATATACCGATTGGAATATTAGCCATGTTGTTCACTATTATTATACAAAGCGAATATATAAACAGGCAGGCAAGAAAGTTCGATATAGTCGGATTCATTTCAGTGACTATATTTCTTCCGTTGACATTATATGCACTATCTCAGGGGAATGCAGCTACAAACTCGGCAGGGTGGCACGCCACGTATATACTAGTATGTGGCGCAATTGCCTTTATTGCTCTGGCGGTTTTTATTACCGCAGAATTAACAATAAAAGAACCGCTTTTAGATCTGAGGCTCCTCATGAATCATAATTTTGGCATCGCAAATATTATTTTGGTTATTTTCAGTCTTGGGATGTTCGGAAGCACATTTCTTTTGCCTGTTTATCTTCAGAATTCCATGGGTTATACTGCTCTGCAGGCGGGTTCTGTATTTCTTCCAGTCGGTATTATACAAGGAATAATGGCTCCTATTTCCGGGAGGATTTCCGACAAGATAAGTCCAAAATTTCCCCTTTTTATAGGCGTAATCCTGTTTGCCTTTAGTTTCTACCTTAATTCAAATCTGTCATGGCTTACTGAGCTTAAATTCATTATGCTCTCGTTATATCTCAGAGGATTTGCCATGGGACTGATGTTCACTGCACTGACCACAGTATCACTATTGGAAATTCCACGTGAAAAGATGGCACAGGCCTCGGCAATAACCAATTCTATCAGGCAACTTGGTGGAAGTCTGGGTGTTGCATTGCTTGCCACCTTGTTATCATCAAGAGTCACCTATCATACTCAGATTTTTGGTGGGGCGATTAAACCCAGCTCTGAGATTTATCAGCAGACAGTAAGCAAAATGAAATATTATCTTCAATACGAAGCAGGAAGTTCACCTGCAGATGCCAACAGGCAAAGCCAGGCTTTGCTTCTTTCAAATCTCAATAAACAGGCTTATATCCAGGGTATTGATGATGATTTCCTACTGGCAGGTATTATAACTCTTATGGGAGGGATCCCGATAATTTTTCTGCATACAAAAAAATTAAAAATTAAAAATCTTCCGGCAAATGAATAACCAAATAATCAGAAAATCAATTCTTCCCTGCTTAATACTGGTATTATTTTTTAATAACATTATTGTTGGCCAGATTAATATTGACACTAAAGTGAATGCATCCACCGATTCCTTAACATTGAAAAATGTAATTGATCGCGTTGTTGCTTCATATCCGTCAGTAATGGTTGCTAAAGAAACAATAAATAACGCAGATGCAAGAATCGGATTAGCGAAAACCAACTATAATCCGGTAGTTGATTTGACTGCTAGTTTTGCCAACCTGGCACCTGTTATTAAATTTACTTTTCCAGAGCTAGGGACTTTCCAGCTTTATCCCAATAACAATTATTCTGCATCCATAAATTACGAGCAGCTGGTTTATGATTTCGGCCGAACGCGCCAGAATATTGAACTTGAAAATGCAAACAAGGCAGTCGGGGAAAAGACACTCGAGCAGGTAAAACAACAATTATCACTTTTTACGGTTAATAATTTTTATAATCTGGTTTTTTTGCAGACAGCAATAAAAATTAAAGATGAGGAGTTAGACGCATTAAATGAACACCTGCAATATATTGAAAAAATGATGGCCACCGGTTCAGCCACAGAATACCAGGTTCTTTCAACAAAAGTAAAAATATCGACAGTAGAGAGTCAGAAGGTTGACCTTGGTGCATCGCTTATTTCACAGCAGGCATCTTTAAACTCGTTGCTTGGTAATGATCAGGTTACTAATCCTGTTGTAAAAAACGAACTTTTTATTGATCCGCCGGTCATCCCTTCAGATTCAATATTATCCTACGCTTTTCATAACAGGGATGAAGTGTTGATTAATGAAAAGAAAACTTCACTTGCTGAATTGAGATATGATCTGACAAAATTGCAGAATAAACCCTTGCTAAGTTTTGAGGCATCTGCCGGAGCAAAAAACGGATATATTCCCGACCTGAATAAGTTCACGCCAAATTATGTCTTAGGTCTTGGGCTAAGGGTTCCACTTTTCGACGGCATGAAAAATAAGTATAATCTTTCACAGGCTCAATCGGCAATAACTTCTCTGTCCTATGAATCTGAATTTACAAAACGTAAAATCTCAAACGAGGTTTATGAGGCCGAAGCATATATGTTTGCTGCAAAGAAAAAAATCAGTCAGTTTGAGCTTCAGCTCAGGCAGGCATTAAAAGCATTTTCACTTGCTGAAACAAGTTTTAGATCCGGGGTAATTACGAACCTTGATCTTTTGGATGCAAGTACTGCCGTTTCTGAAAGCAGGTTGAATCTTCTCAAATCAAGAATTGATTATGCAGCAAGTGTTTATAAGCTTAAAGCAGCATTAGGTGAAAGGATTTATTGATATCCAATCATACTTTACATCTGGTAAGGCCCAGGTTCAGGGAAGATTTTGAACCAGAAACAACAAGAGCAGATCCCAGCGCTGATCCATTGGCAATTTCAGATGTATATACAAATTTTGAAGAATAGGCATTTGAGATTGAATTTTGAAAAAGTTCATTTTTGGAAAATCCTCCTGTTATATAAATATTTTCAGTTTCATCGATGGCCGGGAGCACCAGATTGACTGCTTCTATGGTAAGATCACCTAATTCATTCATTAACTGATGATAAGCCTCCTCGAAAGTACTGAATTCGTACACGTCAATATAATCTTTAAGATCACGGGAATATGGTCCGGTTTGAAAGAAAACTTTTTCCCCGTGGAATTTCGACTTCAAAGTGGTTGATAATTGATTATCGGCTTTGACTTTTTTATAATAATCTTCTGGCTTCCTGAAATGATCACATACCTGTTTTAATGCCGTTTCATGCAGATGTCCGAGGAATAATCTTGAAGATTTTACCGGTTGCCCGGTTATACTCATATAGCAGAGACAATCTTTGTCAAGTTGGTCAGCGGTTAATTTTTCAGTATTAAAGGGATTCATGTTAATGCACCAGGTCCCGGTAGAAATTAATAAGAATTTCCCTTCACTGCTTGAGAAATAGGGCGCCAGTGAGGATGAACTATCGTGAATACCTATTCCGATCTTGACTTTTTTTCCATCCACATCTATTTCATTCAATGTTTCAACAGGTACAGGTTCGGGCAAATTCAGTCCGTGAACTTTAATCCACGGATGATAATTCATATTATCAAAATCCCAAAGAGCAGTATGACATCCAATCGAGGTGTGTTCGGAATAAATCTTCCCTGTTATTATATATGATAGATACTGTGGAAAATGAAGGATATGTTTTATTTTAGAAAATACTTCCGGTTTTGTTGCCTTGAGCCAAAGTGGCTGTAGACCCGAATTTAGCATACCCAGTGCGGGAGAAGCTGTTCTTCTGCAAAACTCATCCCTCCCGCCATGCCTCTTATAGAGGCTCTCAGGGATATTTTCATCCATAGGTTTCAGATAATTATAAACAGGAGTAAGTCTGTTGCCATTTTCATCAAGATAGACTAGAGTTGCCCCGTAAGTGGTAAAATTAACAGCCTTAAGTTCATATTTATCAGAATGTACTAATCTGGTCAGAGACTCCTTAATCCACCGTCCAATATGTTCAATATCATCACATTCAAAGCCATCATCGTCCTGAATTTCAGCAAATTTCTCTTCAATTTCTGAGACTATTTTAAAGTCCTCATTAAAAAGAATTATCTTCTTGTTCGTCTTTCCAATGTCATAAATAGCTATAACTATCTCTTTCATTTTTAAAATATTTTGCCCGTAAAGCCTCACCAAGACTTACTATGTGTCGGATAATTCTTCACTTTTATATCTAATTAACCCCCTTCCCATCCTTCCCCCACGGGGGAAGGAGTAAATCATTTCCCCCGTGGGGGAAAATGAAAGGGGGTAATAAATGATTAATAACAGTAATATATTCTATTACTGAACTTGTAAAATTATCTTTTCAGAAGCACTTCTTTTTCGTACTTCACTATCTCTTCAATATATTCCTGTCCTATCGGAACTTTATTCTTCATACAATAATAATCATAAACAGCTCCGAACGGTTTTGTTTTAAGAAGCTCAAGCAATGCGAGTCTTTCAAAGTTTCTGGTTTCTTCTTCATACTTAACAAGGGTTTTAAAAGGCTCAAGCAGAGCATACATAAAAGCCATCTGGGCAGAACGTGTTCCAATAACATAAGCGCCAATACGATTGAGACTTGCATCAAAGAAATCCAGACCAATATTTACCCTGTTCAGAGCTTTTGTCCTGACTATTTCCTGTGCAATCAGCAACAGTTCTTCGTTAAGTGTAAGAACATGATCGCTGTCCCAGCGAACACCACGCGTTAAGTGCAAAAGTATCTCATCAACAAAATGCAAAATCGATGAAATTTTGTCCCCTACCTGTTCAGTAGGATGAAAATGACCGTTATCGAGAGTTATTAAAATATTGTTTTTTATTGCATAACCAAGATAGAAATCGTGTGATCCTACAACCATCGCCTCAGAACCAATGCCAAATAGTTTGCTTTCAACCGAATCTTTAAGATGTTTTTTTGGATATTTAACTGCGAAGATCTCATCCAACGATTTTTTCAGCTGTTTTCGCAGGGTATTCCTGTCAACTGGGGTATCTTTCATACCATCTGGAATCCAGATATTATGTACGGCAGGAGTCCCGAGTTGCTTTCCCATTTCAGCGCCAATAGCCCGGCATCGTTTAGTATGCTCAACCCAGAATTTTCTGATCTTTTCATTCTTGCTTGAGAGAGTAAAGCCATCGTCAGCTAAAGGATGAGAGAAACAAGTACAATTGAAATCAAGGCCAATACCTCTCTTCTTAGCCCAGTCGATCCAGCCCTGAAAATGTTTTGGCTCGATCTGATCGCGGTCAATAAGTTTACCACCGAACTCACCGTAAATTGCATGTAGATTTAATCTCTGTTTACCGGGAAGAAGCGACATCACCTTATCAAGGTCAGATCTCATCTGTTCTATAGTTTTTGCTTTGCCTGGAAAGTTCCCGGTAGCCTGAATACCACCTCCTCCAAGAACAGATCCGGGTTTTTCAAAACCACCTACATCATCAGTTTGCCAGCAATGCAAACTGATATTTATGTTATCCATTTCAGAAAGCACTTTGTCGGTATCAACTCCTAATGCCGCATATTGTTCCTTTGCAAGCTGATATGATTTTTCAATTATTTCCTTTTTCATATGTAATATTGATTTATATGTATTAATGTCATTCTTCTATAAGATCTGGGCACTAAGCCTTAACCTTAACCTTAACCTTAACCTTAATCTTACCTTGCCTTAGCCTTTCATGTCGTTTTACCTCACCCTGAATCCCTCTCCCGGGAGGGGATTTAGATGAATTCACTTCCTTTCGACTTTTTACTTTTATCTTTTGTCTTACTCCATATAGAACACCTGTTCCAAAGGAATTGTTACCGGAGAGTTATCGGGATTTGTTTCCATAATATCAGCCATAAATTTCCACCACTTTTTAACAACTTCAGTATTTCCAAGATCCTGCGAAGAGCTCTCACCGGATTGTTCCTGATAAGCAAAAAGCGTATTGGTTTCTTCATCGAGGAAGATGGAATAATTTCCAATACCTTCATTTTTTAATAAACGTATAAGTTCAGGCCATATTTCGCTATGACGTCTTTTATATTCTTCCCTGAAACCCGGAAGCATTTTCATCTTAAAACCGAATCTTTTTGTCTCCATTTTTCTAACCCAATTTAACAACAAAAGTTGAAAGTATAAGAATAATTATTCCGATTGACAGCACAACCAAAGTTTTTCTTTTGGCTCCCTTCCATTCATCCAGAAAGATACCCCATATATTGCTTATTGCGATGTTTAAGGCCATCAGGATACTCCATCCAAAGACAGCCATACCCTGCGGAAGTTTACTTGAGCCCATTCCAAAAAAATGAAATTGAAGGAACCATAGGAAGCCTGCCATGAATGTAAAAAAAAGATTATTAAACAGAACGCTGCCAGATACAGATATATAATCCCTGTAGGTTTTATTTTTGATATTCAGGTAACCGCAATAAATTAGGTTCGTAATAAAACCTCCGAAGAGGATGAAAATGAGGGAAGGGTTTTTTTGGAAGAGAGGGTTTGTACCATGAGCGAGAGCTACAGTTTCTATGGGCTTTGCTGATTCGAAACCGAAATTAAAACAAGCGCTCATCACCCCTGCGAAGATAGCAATAAGTATACCTTTTTTCAGAGCAAATTCTTTAACTGCTGCTCTTTTTTCCTCCTCCGTCATTTCTTTGCTCTTTAGTGAACCTGCATAACCAATAACTGCAATACCAACTACGGTAATTGATACACCAACTATGGTTAATATTCCGGCGGTTGACGAAAAGAGGTTATCTCCGGAAATTATCGGAGGAATTAAAGTACCGAAAGCAGCACAAAGGCCTAATGCAATACTCTGCCCGAGAGCTACCCCCAGATATCGTATGCTTAATCCAAATGTCAGTCCGCCAAAACCCCATAAAGCTCCAAAAAACATTGCCATTAGTTTAGCAGAGGATGGTGCTTCACGAATGATCGGTATGAGCTCACCCTTCGGAACAAAAATCAATGCGAATAACACAGGTGCAATGAGCCAGGCAGCAACACCCTGGCTTATCCAATACGATTCCCATGCCCACAATCTGACTTTTTTAAATGGTACATAAAAGCTCGCAGCGCCTATGCTTCCCAAAGCTATCAGTATTATTCCTGCCAATGGATTCATGTAAAATTCTTTAATTAGAGTGATCTGCAATTTATAAACTTTCAGGCATGAAAAAGACTTTTGAGATATTTTTTTATTCAGACATTTTTTTATAACCTTGATACTAATTATCAAATATTCTTAAACTATGAAATCACTCAAACTTACGCTTATTTTTCTTTCTCTTTTCGGAATCACTTTTGCTCAGGATCTGTCTTTAAAAGATCTGACTGTGGATCATAAGCTGAATCCCATAGGAATCGACAATAAACAGCCCAGGTTTTCCTGGAAGATAGACGGAGTAGGAAATAATATCATGCAAACCGCTTATTCAGTAAGGGTCGCTACAGATGAGAAATTTTCACCTTCAAAAATTGTCTGGCAATCAGGTAAGGTTGAATCTGATGAATCGATTCTTCAGCCTTATAAAGGTACTGACCTTAAGTCGGGACAAAGATATTTCTGGCAGGTAAAAATTTGGGACAATAAAGGGAAAGAATCAAAATGGAGCACTCCGGCTTACTGGGAAATGGGGCTGCTCTCGCAATCTGACTGGAAAGCAAAATGGATTGAAATGGAAGGCGATACGTCAAGATATTCTCCTGCACCCCATTTCAGAAAAGAATTTCTGTCAACCAAAACAATTGCCACTGCAAGAATATATATAACATCCCACGGTTTTTACGAGTTACAGCTTAATGGGAAAAAAGTTGGTGACCAGGTACTGACTCCCGGCTGGACTTCTTATGGAAAGAGACTTCAATATCAGGTATATGATGTCACTAATATGCTCTTAAAAGGGAATAATGCAATTGGAGCTGTACTTGGCGATGGCTGGTACAGGGGAACCCTTGCCTGGGGGAATAACTGGGCAATTTATGGCAAAAAGCTTGGAATACTGTTTCAGTTAAAAATCACATATACAGATGGTTCTGTATCAATGATTGTGAGTGATGAAACCTGGAAAGCTTCCAATGACGGGGCTATCAGGATGGATGATATTTATAATGGTGAAACTTTCGATGCGACAAAAAAACTCACTGGTTGGAACAATCCGGGGTACGATGACAAAAACTGGCAAAGTGTAAAAATTGGCAATTATAATAATGCCAACCTTATAGCTTCTGAGGGATCCCCGATAAAAAAGATTCAGGAAATTAAGCCGGTTAAAATATTCAGAACTCCAAAAGGAAAGCTGATTGTGGATATGGGTCAGAACATGGTAGGATGGTTAAGATTAAAGGTTTCAGGAAATAGAGGAACTGTTGTTACATTGCGTCATGCAGAAGTACTGGATAAATCGGGTGAGTTTTATACAACAAATCTACGTGCTGCAAAGTGCCAGTTAACATATACTCTTGCCGGTACCGGTGAAGAAATATATGAACCCAGGTTTACTTTTATGGGGTTCAGGTTTGTTGAAGTTACCGGATTCCCCGGCGAACTTACAACAGATAATCTGACAGGAGTGGTTATCCATTCAGACATGGCAGTTACAGGCAGCTATGAATGTTCCAATCCTCTTGTCAATCAATTGCAGCATAACATTCAATGGGGCCAAAAGGGCAATTTTGTAGATGTCCCTACTGACTGCCCACAGAGAGACGAACGGTTAGGCTGGACCGGCGATGCTCAGGCATTCTGCAGGACTGCAGCATTTAATATGGATGTCTCTTCTTTTTTCACAAAATGGCTAAAAGATGTTGCTGCAGATCAGAAACCAGCCGGAGAAATACCATTTGTTATTCCGGATATTCTTAACAAACAAAGATCACTAACAGGAGGAACTTCAGCCGGATGGGGAGATATTTGTGTAATTGCACCATGGACAATGTACCAGGTTTATGGTGATAAAAAGTTACTTGAAACACAGTACGTGAGTATGAAAGCATGGGTAGAATATATAAGAAAAAAAGCGGGTAATAGCTATATATGGAAGGATGGAAGCGTTTTTGGAGACTGGTTGTTTTATCATCCTCCGGTTAATAACCATACAGAACCCGATGGATATACTGACCATGATTTTATAGCTACAGCATTTTATGCATATTCGACGAGTATTCTTGCAGAAGCTGCAAAGGCACTTGGCAAAACTGATGATGCAAAAATGTATGCAGATCTTTTTAATAAGATCAAAGAAGTGTTTATTAATGAATATGTTACCAAAGCTGGTAGGGTAGGAACCAATTCTCAGACATCTTATGTTTTAGCTCTTAAATTCAATCTTTTACCTGAAAACCTTAGAACTAAAGCTGCAGAGTTTTTGGCTAATGATATTAAAAGCAGGAATAATCACCTTTCTACAGGTTTCCTGGGGACACCTTATCTCTGTCACGTTTTATCCGACAATGGATATACTGATACTGCATATGATCTGTTACTTCAGGAATCTTATCCTTCATGGCTATACCCTGTTAAAATGGGTGCCACAACAATATGGGAACGCTGGGATGGCGAGAAGACTGACAGCACTTTCCAGGATCCGGGGATGAACTCATTCAACCATTATGCCTATGGTGCCATCGGCGATTGGATGTACAGGGTATCAGCAGGGATTGAAACTATGGGACCCGGATATAAACATATAATTATTCAGCCGCATCCGACTAAAAAGCTTGCATATTCCAGAGCCTCTTTTGAAAGTTCATATGGTAAAATTGAATCAGGATGGGAAAGAAAAGATGGAAAAGTAATAATCAAGGTAAAGGTACCCGTTAATACTTCGGCTACAATTATTCTGCCAGCTTCAAGTCAGGACAAAGTTACCGAGGGTGGCAAAGCATTGTCTCAGAATGGATATTTTAAAGATATTAAAAGCACTGATAATAAAGTAACGATGGAGGCTGGATCAGGAGAATACATCTTTGAGATTGCGGAATAAACCTCTCTGTCCCACTGAAGCGGGACATCTCACCTATAGGGGGGATTGGGGGCCAATAAAATCTATTTAATTCTTTTCTGTACTTTTTTCCAGGAATCAGTTATGAGAAAACTTTCATCCATGTAGTTGATCATCTTCGTGAATTTGATCATTGGGACAGAAAATGTAAGAACTCCCTCCTGAACACATGGTCTGGCCGAAACATCAAACATACCCATGACTGCTCTGGGCCGTTGGGAATCTTTCTCGATATATGGAAAATAGACTAATGATCCGCATCCTGCAGCAAACGGAGTAATAGTACCGTTTGGTTCAGACTGGTCATAGTTTGCAAGGGTAAAAAGTCCGGAAAGAATATCGGATGTTGCAAAGAATATTGCAACATCAGGATTATCATTTTCATTAAGATTGTCCCATCTTTTAAATACGATATATTTCCCGGGAATTTTTAACTTCTCCTGCTTTTTCATCAGCTCTGCAACTAATTCAGGAGTTCGTTTGTACCTCTCACCTTCCATTTTGTTTTCGATCCCGCATGACAGGAAATACTCAAAGTTTGGACGCATTCTGTGAGTAAATCCAAGGTATCTTTTTGCTCCCCCGCATTTCAGTGACTCAGAGCTAAAAGCTAAAGATTGTCCTGCCCTGACCTTTTGAAGTTCACATATAAGGCAGTTCCATTTCCCTGAGGATGGTAAGACTGTTGCATTCCCCGGATCGTTGGTATAATAGAATATTACAGGAAGATCAGCATTGTTAAAATACTTCTTCCATTGCCCGATAAAATGATCTTTAATTTCGATGTTCATAATTTATTTTTTTAAAAATTCTTAAGCATAGAACCCGTGTGGTGTTCAATCATTTCATTTCATAACGTTACAATCTATTAGAAATTCCTGAAAAATTACACACAAATAGTTATAATTTTACGGCCTTTAAAGATAATTACAACTATCTGATATTAAAATGAATTTTTTTAATCATCATCTGGGTGAATTTGCTGCACTTCTGACAGCGTTTTTCTGGACAGTCACTTCACTTTCATTTGAGTCTGCCAGTCATAAAATCGGATCAGTTGCAGTTAATATACTCAGGCTTATAATCGGATTTGCCTTCCTAAGCGTGTTCAATCTCATCCGGAGAGGTTTGGTATTACCCGTTGATGCCAGTATTGAGAACTGGATATGGTTATCATTGTCCGGGCTGGTTGGATTTGTATTTGGAGATCTGTTCCTCTTCAAATCATATACAATGATCGGCTCAAGATTCTCTATGCTAATCATGACTCTGGTCCCTCCTATTACTGCCTTTTTCAGCTTTCTTATTCTTGGTGAACGGCTTACTTTGTTTCATTACCTTGGCATGACCCTGACATTTTCCGGAATTGCTATGGCAATTTTCAGCCGGTCAGGCAAAGGTGAAAAATTATCTTTAAAACTCGCACCAAAAGGAATCCTGTACGCTTTCAGTGGTGCAGTCGGACAGGCTCTGGGACTTGTACTGAGTAAGTTTGGCATGAAGGACTATGATCCCTTTGCCGCGACTCAAATCAGGATAATTGCCGGTATATTCGGATATACATTGCTGGTAACTATTCTTGCACGATGGGGAATTGTCAGAAATGCAACTCATAATAAATCAGGTATGATTTTAACGAGTCTGGGTGCCTTTTTTGGACCGTTTCTGGGCGTATCATTTTCACTGATAGCTATTAAATATACTGAAGCAGGGATTGCATCAACTATTATGGCACTGGTTCCAGTATTCATCATCCTTCCGGCAGTTGTATTATTTAAGCAGAAAGTTACACTTCCGGAAATATTGGGAGCAATTGTTAGCGTTGCTGGTGTCGCCCTCTTTTTTCTATAGTTCAAAATAGAAAGTTATGAATCCAGAAAAAATAAAAAATCGGAATTTTGAGAATGAATTCATTTATTCAACTTCCAGAAGTAGCGGACCGGGTGGTCAGAATGTAAATAAAGTAAGTACCAAAGTTGAGTTACGGTTTAACCTGCTTTTGACTTCTGGCTTCTCTGAAAAAGAGAAAGAACTGATTTTTAATAAGTTAAAGAACAAGATCAATAAAGAAAGTGAAATAATACTTGTCTCACAATCAGAAAGGACGCAGCTAATGAATAAGGTGGCAGTAACCGAAAAGTTCTACGCTCTTGTTTCAAAAGCTCTTACTATACAAAAAAAACGCAGGTTAACCAGACCGACATTGTCATCAAAAATCAAGAGACTCGAAGGAAAGCGCAGCAGAGCAATTATTAAGAAATTGAGAAAAAATTCTGGTGACTTGTCAGAATAAGCTCAGTAATTAATCGGTTAAGACTTAATAACCTAATAACCAATTTTTGAATCTGTTAAAATTATGATATGATTATAAAAATTCCTGGTCACCGGATTTTTAATATAAAAGAAACAACTTATAAAAAAATTCGTACAAGGTTTTTAAGGATGGTTCGAAATATAAATAACAAAAAATTACCAAAATTATTTTTATTTATTTTTATCTATAAATCAATCTAATGTATTATTAAACAGCATTATATGATATATGAAAACCGAACTAAAAAAATCGATTGTTAATAAAATGCTAATAGTGTTAATATTTATGGTGGTCGAATGATACAATGTATTTATAGATTATATACTTTCGTGGCTAATTAATTTAGATAAGAAGTATTAATTTAAAACAAACAAACTAAAAAGAAAAGGTGAAAATTTTCATCATCCGTTATGAACGCTAACAATAATGAGGCTACGACTCTCCACGGAGAGAGTCGCCTCGTGGGTTGCTCTTCTGATGAAGAGCCTGGCGCGAAAACCACGATTTTTTCGCAAAACGAAATCCCAATTCCGT
>PLNF01000021.1 GCA_003141715.1 Bacteroidales bacterium
CGACTTTTCGGAGTGGACTCAAAATTTAAAATTTAATAAACTATTACTGGCTGAAATGTTGAAATAGTTCAACTGAAACAAAAGGGCATAATTGTCCATTTGTAAGATCATATGAAGGGAATTGATCAGATACGGAAGATACAAATGTCGGAGAGATCCACACTGTTGGACACTGATTCATCAGGAGGACTTACACTTGTATATATTGATTTAATAGATGCTAAATGATGGAGAGTAATACCAGAAGTCACACTAAGAAACTGAAAATGTATCTGGTGTGATTCAGGAACAGATGAAAATGATGGAAAGTAGATACTGTTTATTCCATAAAAGACTAAAACATTGTCACAGCAGTGGGAAGCAAAGTGTGAATCTGTCTGAGGCAAATCCTTTTCGTCATCTTCCATTCCGCAGGAAGCCAGTTTTCCCGAAAGCGAAATCTTTGAAGCGGCTATTTTACCTCCGCAATAGTGTGTTGCGACAGACAAATGTAACATGGCTGTCAGCACTAAGAATGTAAGCGAAATGGAAATAACCTTTTTCATCGTCTGTATAACAGATTCCTTTTCAAATTGTTTTACAAAGTAAAGAATATTTTTTAACAGATAAAATATCAGATTATATATGTCTGTTTAAAGAATGAATGTTTTTGAGGATTTTAGTGTTTGTCAATGTAATCAGCCAGTTCTTTATGCCACTCATCCGGATCATAAGTTTTGGGAACTGTTTCTTCATCAAATAGCAGGTCTATTAAGTATTGTGGTTTTTTCCCTCCATTGTAGACTGATTTAATGCAGGAAATACAATAAACGACAACATCATCCAGAGGCATCTCCGATGTTCTCTTAATCATGAGTTCTTTAACTTCATTAGTTGGCAGGAGCCCATAATTGCTATCTCCGCAACAAGTACTATTTGTTCTGGTATTCTGAGGTTCAACCAGATTGATGTTCATTTTCAAAAGCAGGGTTCTGACTGCATTGTGGACTCTTTCCTGTTCGCGGGTAGGACAGGCATCAATAATCGTCATACTCCGGCCATTATAGCCGGGGAAGGTGAAAAAATGGCTTACGGCTAAAATTTCCCATAATGAAATTGTTGAAACATCCTTGTAGTCATTTCCGAACCGCTTGTCACAACCAGGGCAGACGTTTATTATTTTTGAATAAGATTGCAGATGCGGATCATGCTGGCAACATGTCATCAACATATCCATCTCACCTAAATTTTCATTAAGCAGTTGATGTATTTTTGTTGCCAATTCAGGTTTATATAACATTAAAGCGCATCCGGGTGCGAAAACCATTTTTTCAATTTTCCCGCTTTTCCTTGAAATCATAAATATGTTCCTTCTTTTTTAACCACAAAGATCGCAAAGATTTTACGCAAAGATCGCAAAGCAAATAAAAAAAACGATCAGAGTTTTTAAGAAAGACTTCAAGACTTCAAGACAATCAGACAACAGGACATTCTTTAAACAATCATCCCGGCAGCGACAGTTTCATTTGTACCTTCATCGATAAAGATCATGCTTCCGGTGATGTTATTTTTCTTATAGCTATCAAAAAATATTGGTTTTGATGTCTTTATTGTGATATAAGCTATGTCGTTCATCCTAATTGAAATGTTTTCAAAATCATTTTCAAGCGTGTTGATATTCATCCTGTAATTGACCGACTTCACAATACATGCCGCTTCGTTGCTGTTTATCCTTATAAGATACCTTCCCCCAACATTCATCGGACGTTCATTGAACCAGCAAATCATAAGGTTAATATCCTGATTTATAACCGGCAAGTCATCGGTTGAAACCAGCATATCGCCCCGACTGATATCGATCTGGTCTTCCAGAGATATTGCAACTGATTCTCCTGTAATAGTTTCTGAAAGTGTTTTACCCAAAACATCAATGCTTTTAATTTTCGATTTGCGTAGTGAGGGTAATACAGTAACCTCATCTCCCGGTCTGAAAACCCCGCCAGCAACCCGTCCTGCATAGCCTCTGTAATCGTGAAACTCTGAAGTGTGAGGACGTATAATTGTCTGCACTGGAAAACGCTTATTATCAGGATTCTTGTTTTTTCTGATCTCAATTGTTTCAATCAGATTCAGGAAAGTTTTTCCATGATACCAGTTCATTTTCTCAGACCTGTCAACCACATTATCACCATATTTTGCACTTATAGGAATATAATGCGCATCGATTATTTTAAGTTTATCAACGAGCGAAGCAAGTCCATTTCTTATATCTTTGAAAACTGATTCCGACCAGTTCATCATGTCCATCTTGTTAATACAGAATATTATATGACGAATGTCAAGTAAAGAGGCAATATAAGAATGTCTGATTGTTTGCTCAAGAACTCCTTTCCGGGCATCGATAAGTATGACTGCAAGATCTGCAGTACTGGCACCTGTGACCATATTTCGTGTGTACTGGATATGTCCGGGTGTGTCGGCAATAATGAATTTTCTTGCAGGTGTTGCAAAGTACCTGTAAGCCACGTCAATTGTTATGCCCTGCTCACGTTCAGCTCTTAATCCGTCAGTCAGCAGAGAAAGATCCAGCTCTTCTCTGCCCAACCGTTTCCCGGATTGGATGATATGCTCCATCTGATCCTCAAATAATGACTTACTATCATAGAGGAGCCTCCCGATAAGAGTACTCTTACCATCATCTACACTGCCTGCAGTAGTGAATCTTAGAAGACTTTTATTTTGGCTTTTACCGTTTATTTTCATTTAAAGCGACTTGTTAGGAATAATGGACATGCCATGGCATGTCCCTACTTTTGTCTTTACTTTTATCTTTTGTCTTAATCAGAAATAGCCTTCCTTCTTGCGGTCTTCCATTGCTGCTTCTGATCTTTTATCATCGTATCTTCCTCCTCTTTCGGTAACTCTTGTAGCTGCTATCTCGGATATTATTTCTTCGAGTGATTCTGCCTTCGAGAGTGTTACTCCGGTACAGGTTATATCTCCGATAGTCCGGCAACGTACATCTGTCTCAAATACCTGTTCATTTGGTTTCAATTGCATGAAAGGAGCCCATGCAAGATAAACGCCATTTCGGCTGAATATCTTCCGTTTATGGGTATAGTATAATTCCGGAAGTTTAATGTTTTCATTCAGAATATATTGCCAAACATCCAATTCCGTCCAGTTGCTTATCGGGAATACCCTGAAATGTTCACCCTGATGTTTCCGGCCGTTAAAGATGTTCCATAACTCCGGGCGCTGATTCTTAGGGTCCCACTGACCAAATTCATTTCTGTGTGAGAAAAATCTCTCTTTTGCCCGGGCCTTCTCCTCATCACGGCGGCCGCCACCAATTGCAACATCGATTTTAAGTTCCTCGATGGCATCCAGTAGGGTAATTGACTGGGCTTTGTTACGGCTGGCATTAACACCCTGTTCTTCAATCACTCTTCCGTTATTTATTGAATCCTGTACATATCTGACAATAAGCTCTGCTCCGAATTCCTTTGCCAGATCATCGCGGAACTTTAATGTCTCTTCAAAATTGTGACCTGTATCAATATGCATCAGGCTGAAGGGTATCCCGGCAGGCCAGAATGCTTTCCTTGCAAGATGGACAAGCACAATTGAATCCTTTCCTCCTGAAAACAATAATACTTTGTTCTCGAATTGGGCAGCAACCTCACGCATTACAAATATTGCTTCAGCTTCAAGCTCTCTGAGATGTTCGTCGTTTATATAAATCTGATTCTTCATTTAACTTTTTACTTTTAACTTTTTACTTTTGTCTTTTATCTTTCATTTAAAGTGCAACCCACACTCTTTCCGTCCATCATTTTCCCACCACCATCTGCCATCGCGAAAATCCTCACCAGGTTTTACTGCCCGGGTACATGGTTCGCATCCGATGCTGACAAATCCTTTGTCGTGCAGAGAATTATACGGGACATTATTTTCCTTTATAAAGTTCTTTACATCATTAAAAGACCAGTTGAAAAGAGGATAAAATTTAAAAAGTTTTTTGGCCGCATCATATTCAAGCCAATCCATCTGGTTACGGTCATCTGACTGATCTGCCCTGATGCCTGATATCCAGCACTTCATACCTGTAAGAGCCCTGTTTAGCGGAATGACTTTTCTAAGTCTGCAACACTCTTTCCTGTTCTCTATTGATTTATAAAAACTAAATGGACCCTTTTCTGTGACCATCTTTTCAATAGTTTCATATTCAGGAAAATAGACATTAATTTTTTTATTGTATTTAATTATTGTATTGGAGAAGACATCATAATTCTGAGGAAATAATCTTCCGGTATCAAGTGTTATAACCTTAACATTTATATTATTACTGAATATTTTGTGAGTTATAACCTGATCTTCTATCCCTAAGCTGGTTGTAAATAGAATCTTCTCAGGGAACAGGGAGACTAGCTTACTCAGCTGATCCTCAATCGAAAATCCATTAAGTTGATTTTTTAACTCCTTTAGTTGCATATCATTTTCGGTAAAGCTGTTTTTAAACAATGATCCAATCAAATTGATTAGCTGAAACTCCCTAAAAGATAGTCCCGTGTTAATTGTTTTTTTGGATTATTAAAGAACTCTTCAGTAGGTCCTGCTTCAATTATTTTGCCCAGATACATGAATATTACATGGTCAGCGATCCGTTTAGCCTGTCGCAGAGTATGAGTTACAAGAATAATTGTGTATTTTTCTTTCAGTTTTACAAAAAGCTCTTCAATTTTTTTCGTTGATAGCGGATCCAATGCAGAAGTAGCTTCATCTCCCAGAATATACTCTGGCTCTATTGCCAGCCCTCTGGCAAGACATAACCTCTGTTGTTGTCCAATGGATAATCTGGTGGCAGATGTACGAACTCTGTCTCTGACTTCATCCCAAAGACCAACATACTGCAGATATTGGATCACAATCTGATTGACTGCTTTTCTTTTCTTTATCCCGTGTATTCGAGGGCCATATGCAACATTTTCAAATATCGACATTGGCAGGGGACATGGTCGTTGAGCCAGTAAACCCATTTTTTTCCGTGTATCAATCACATTCACGCGCGAGCCATAAATGTTTTCATCGTCGACAAATATTTTGCCACTGATCTTTACTTCGGGAGATTCATCATGCATCCGGTTTAGCGTTCTCAGGAAGGTTGACTTGCCACATCCCGAGGGACCGATAATGCATGTGATACTTTTTTCGGAGATTGTCAGGTTAATATCCTTTAAAATATGTTGATCCTCTATATATACATCAAGGTTTTCGATTCTTATCGACTGATTAGCAACCAGTTTTTTTAAATTGACGGCCTCATCCATTCCAATAAATGAATTATGGTCGCTGTTTACCCGAAATTGATTTGTTGAGATCATATCTTATTTTTTGAAAATTTTGAACTGAAATAACGTGCCGAAAAACTCAGAAAAAGAATAATTATGGTAAGGATTATCGCAGAAGCATAAGCACGAGTCTGTACTTCTTCAACAGGACTTCCAAGCTGAAAGAAAATCGAAAGAGGTAATGTGGCAGCAGGTTGATTTAGAGAAGCCGGTATATTGTCAGTATATCCTGCTGTAAACAAAACAGTGGCTGCATCTCCAATGCCTCTGCCGATAGCAAGCAAGATGGCTGTAACTAATCCAGGCATAAGTTGCCTCAGTATGACTTTAACCATTTCATATTTTGTTGCTCCCAGTGATAATAATGCATCTGGCAGATCGCGCGACAAAAGTCTGGTTATTTCATCAAAAGATCGCATCATAATAGGCATTATGAGCATTGCAACTGTCAGTATTCCTCCTAACAACGATGCTCTTATTCCAAGATAGATCATAAGTGCAAACCCGAATGCCCCGTAAACAATTGATGGGATTCCGAAAAGAATGTCAAGTGAAAATCTAATGAGGGAGGAGAAAACTGACTTTGCAGGAAGATAAAAATTAATATACATCACCAATGGTACACTAATCAGGATACTTATTACCAGTGATCCGATTATGATATATATAGAACCGACAATTGCGTTCAGAACTCCTCCTTCCTTCCCAAGATAAAATCCACCTCCGGGAAGTTTTGTTATCATGTCAAGTGTAAGTGCAGGCAACCCTCTGTAAAAAACAGTGGCAATTATATATACAAGAACACCAAGGATGAGCATTGCTGCGCAGATCATAATTATCTTGAATATTTTCTCTTCTAAATGTTTCATTATATATTTTAAATCATAATATTGACTTTCAGAATTGATATCTTCTTTCAATCTGATTCAGAGTAAATCTTGAAAGTCCGTTAAATAAAACCACAATTATGAAAAGGAGGAACGCTGAGAACATGAGGGCTGATTCATAATTTGGCATCGAGAGCATCTCTCCATAATTATTTGCGATTAATGCAGGAAGCGGATAGCAGGCATCAAAAATTGAATGTGGAATTTGTGCTATATTACCACAGACCATTAAAACAGCCATCGTTTCACCAAAAGCCCTTGATAAAGCCAGAACAGTTGCAGCAATAATCCCTGAGACTGATTTCCTCAGAATAACTTTTTTGACTGTCTGCCATTTGGTAGCTCCCATAGAAAGAGAAGCATCGGTCATCTCCTTTGGAATAGAACGAAATACTTCCACCATAATGCTGATCAACAGAGGGATGATCATCACTGCAAGAACAACACCTCCGGCAAGGACAGTATAACCTGTGGAAAATTCCACAAATCTGTTAGCTATCTTATTGGCGATCAGAGGAACAATGGTTAATGTTCCCCAAACGCCATATATTATAGGAGGAATACCTGAAAGCAGGTCTATAACAGGCCCAAAAAAACGTCTCACATTCCTTGAAGCATAAGAATTGAGATAAATGCTTGTAAGAATGGAAAATGGAAGAGCTATAATTATGGCGATAAGCGAAACGTAGAAAGTGCTGAGTATGAACGGGAGAAAACCGAAATCCCCTTTGAATGGTTTCCAGTCTGCAGAGGTAAGCAATACCCACAGGTTTTTCTCCCTCATTATTGGTAATGCTTTGAAAAACAGGCTTAACCCAATAACAAGTAATAATAGTATAGTAAAAATGGCAATGCCCA
>PLNF01000122.1 GCA_003141715.1 Bacteroidales bacterium
GAAAGAGAACGTCAGGCAAGAGTGATCCTTGGTGATTCGGAGCGGCAGGTTGCAGAAAAGTTTGGAGAAGCTGCAAAAACATACGAAAACAATCCTACAGCTCTCCATTTGAGGGCAATGAATATGCTGTACGAAGGATTGAAGACTAATTCCACAATAGTAATTGTTCCAAGCTCAGCGCTCGAAACCATGCAGTTAGGTGGTCTTGCAGGTATGACGGCATTGAGTATGGGTCTGACAGCTGGGGAGAAGAAGGTGCAGGAATTGCCGAAAACGAAATAACTCTGCATTAAGAAATCAGATAGTCTTGGAGTCTTTACGCCCTTCGGACTGTCTTAGGCTTTGCCTTGTCTGTTTCGCTGTCGCGAAACGTCTTGCGAAAGGAGAATGACAAGCACGAAGTGCAAGACAGACCGCTGGCCATTAAGACAGCATAAAGCGCAAGACACTCCTTTATAGTCTTAATAAACAGCATATTATTGCAAATTTCAGATACTCTGATTAATAATGACTATCTTCGCCGCCATTCAATCCGGGTGATAAAAATAATAATCCGGACTTTTTAATTTAAATATTTATACATGCAATTTGAATCATTGAACATTATTGAACCAATTCTTAAATCATTAAAAGAGGAGGGTTACACAATACCAACACCCATTCAGGTACAGGCTATACCGATTGTCTTGCAGGGAACAGATCTGATAGGCTGTGCGCAGACAGGTACAGGCAAAACAGCAGCTTTCGCAGTACCTATTCTTCAGCTCTTAAGCAAAAACAAATCATTCGACAGGAAGAAAAAAATCAGGAGTCTTATAGTCACACCTACAAGGGAACTTGCAATACAGATCGAGGAGAGTTTTAAAGCATACGGTCGTTATACAGGATTGACATGCACAGTCGTATTCGGCGGAGTGAATCAGAATCCACAAACCAATGCATTACGTAATGGTGTGGATATTCTTATTGCAACACCGGGCAGGTTGCTTGATCTTATGAACCAGGGATTTATCTCATTAAAAAATATTGAAATATTTGTACTTGATGAAGCAGACAGGATGCTGGATATGGGTTTTATACATGATGTCAGAAGGCTGATTGCCGCTTTACCTCAAAAGAGACAATCGCTGTTTTTCTCTGCCACAATGCCTCCCGAGATAGTCAGACTGGCAGGATCAATAGTTTATAAACCTGTAAAGGTGGAAGTTACACCTTCTGCATCAACAGTTGATATCGTGGACCAGTTTGTCTATTTCATCGACAGGGGAAATAAGAACTCATTGCTGCTTGAATTACTAAAGGATGAAAAGATAAAAACAGCATTGGTATTTACACGGACAAAGTATGGTGCCGATAAGGTGGTAAGAGTTCTGAAAAAGAAAAACATCAGCGCCGAAGCAATCCATGGGAATAAGGCACAAAACGCCCGTCAAAAAGCACTTTCAGATTTCAAAGCACAGACAACACGTGTACTGGTAGCCACAGATATTGCAGCTCGCGGTATTGATGTTGATGATTTGGAATATGTTATAAACTTTGAAATCCCCAATATCTCCGAAACATATGTCCACCGGATTGGCAGGACTGGAAGGGCTGGCGCTAAAGGTACAGCTATTTCATTCTGCGATGCGGAAGAAAAAGAATATCTGAAGGATATTGAAAAGCTGATAACTAAAAAAATCCAGGTTGTTGATGATCATCCTTTTCCTCTTATTGATAACAATCCGGTTAAGACTATTAAACAACAATTTAATAACCGTATCCCGAACAGGTTCGGTTCATCCAGAAACCTTATACCTGACAGGAGAAACCAGCGGCGGTAGTATGATAAAGCGAGAACGTACCTTTAACAGATACGGATCATGAAAAAATATTTATTTGTAGCCATAATCATACTGATTTCATCAACTCTTTATTCCACCGGCTGTGAAATCAGCGAAAAGGTTGATCCAAAGCTCAGGATGAATCAGCTTAAGAATGAAGTATTCATAAATCTGACAAAAAACATTCTGCCTTACTGGTCAACCCGGATGATTGACACCAAAAATGGTGGATTCTATGGACGCATAAACGCCGATAACCAGGTCTTCCCTGATGAAGATAAAGGTGGTATCCTTAATGCCAGAATCTTATGGACATACTCTTCAGCCTACCGTATTCTTAAAGATACTGCATATCTACGGCTTGCAACCCGCTCAAAAGATTATATAATGGCTCATTTTATTGATAAGGAGTATGGTGGTGCATACCGAAGTGTCAAATCTAATGGAGAACCATCAGATACCAGGAAACAGACATATACCCAGTCATTTTTTATTTATGGATTAGCTGAGTATTATCGTGCCACAGGCGATAAAGATGCTCTTAAGACTGCCATGGAAATATTTGAACTGTTTGAAAAGTACGCACTCGATAAGAAGTCTGACGGATATTTCGAAGTTTTCACCCATGATTGGCATCGTTCTCAAGACTTACTGATCGGAGAATCGACAGTAAATGATGAGAAAACCATGAATACTCACCTCCATATTATGGAAGCTTACACTAATCTTTACAGGGTATGGCCCGATAGGAGGGTTGCAGATCGCTTAAAAGATCTGGTTGAAATATTTCTTGATAAAATAACAGACCCCAAAACGTCGCACCTTATTTGTTTCATGGATCAAAACTGGAATAGAACCTCAAAGACAGACTCCTACGGACATGATATTGAATCATCCTGGCTTCTGGTTGAAGCTGCCGGTTTGCTTGGTGATTCAGCATTACTGGCAAGAGTGAAGGAAACAAGCACAAAGATCGCGAATGCTGCTACTGAAGGGCTACAAGCTGATGGCAGTCTGATTTACGAAAAGGATCTTTCGACCGGCCGGATGAATTCCGAACGAAGCTGGTGGGTGCAGGCAGAGACAATTGTCGGTTACCTGAATGCATTCGAAATGACAGGAAACGAGAAGTATCTTGATATTTCAATTAACTGCTGGAAATATACTAAAAATCATTTTGTTGATAATAAGACAGGCGGGTGGTTCAGTTCAGTATCGGAATCAGGAGTTGTGGGGAGAGGAGATAAAGGAGGATTCTGGGTGTGTCCCTATCACAACGGACGTATGTGTATAGAAATCATTGAGAGAGTATCCGGACTTTAATAGATCAACTCCTACTTTTGCGGACTTTGCGATTAATTGCATTTAACTTATTAAATTTGGAACCACATAAAAACAGAATCCGACCTCGCATTAATTATGAAAAAGAATGGACTTGCGTGTAGGTGAACATGCTAAAACAAGTGGTGAACAGAAACTTTGGGAGCAATAAAAATCAATTAATTTAATAATCAATTAAATCTTTTATCATGACATTCTTTGGGACTTCTTCCGGAACATTATCCAAATCTGCAAACGATAAGGGTAATCCTGTTTATATTATGGCTCTTACCCTGGTAGCTACGCTCGGTGGGCTGCTTTTTGGATATGACACCGCCGTTGTTAACGGTGCAGAAAAATCACTTGTTCAACTCTATATTGCTAAAATTGTCGACCCCGGGAACCTGGATTATGCCATCAAAATGATTACCCAGTATAAACTGATGGTCGCATTGGCTTTCTACCTGGTGGTTTTAATTGTTTCCGCTCAGATATTAAAGCTTCTTGGAAAAGGTAAAGGTCTGTCTATAAGTGCACTACTTATTATTATCCTCACCATATGGGTAATTGGTTATCTGAAAGCCAATATTTTGCAAACTCAGGAAGCATTAAAAAGCTATGTCGATTCTGTAAAAGGATTCACCATCTCGAGTGCTTTGATAGGATGCATTATTGGCGGAGCAATGGCCGGATTCATTTCAAAGGCAATAGGCAGAAGGAATGGGCTCATTATATCAGCCATTGCATTTTCAATATCAGCCATAGGTGCCTGGAACCCGGAAAAACTGAATTTTTTCGGTACTTTACCTGTATTTTCGTTTGTTATTTACAGAATTATAGGAGGAATTGGGGTTGGATTAGCTTCGATGCTTTCACCAATGTATATTGCAGAAATTGCACCGGCCAATGTGAGAGGTAAACTGGTTTCATGGAACCAGTTTGCTATCATCTTCGGTATGCTCGTAATCTATTTTGTAAATTTATTTATAGCACGCAGAGGAAGTGAAGAGTGGCTTGTAACTGAAGGTTGGAGATGGATGTTTTTCTCCGGACTCATTCCCTCCGGTTTGTTTCTGCTTCTGTTAATGTTTGTGCCTGAAACGCCCAGGTATCTGGTTATGAAAGGGAAAGAGGATAAAGCTCTGAAAGTGCTTAAAAAGATTTCTGGTGAAAAAAACGCTCCTATGATCCTGAAGGACATTAAGGATACCCTCCATGAGACGAGCATTCCGTGGTTGTCATATGGTTTTCTGGTCATTTTTATTGGCATTCTTCTTTCTGTTTTTCAACAGTTTGTTGGTATAAATGTTGTTTTATATTACGCCGGTAACATATTCCGGAACATGGGGGCCTCTAATGATTCCTCCATGATCCAGACCATCATTGTAGGTATTGTAAATCTTGTGTTTACAGTGCTCGCTATTCTCACAGTTGACCGTTTCGGCAGAAAACCCTTAATGATAATCGGGGGGGTAGGAATGGCAATAAGTATGGTTGCACTCGGTTTTTCCTTTTATTTTGGTAAAATTGGCGTTGTTGCTCTGATTTTTATGCTTACCTATACAGCATCTTTTGCTATGAGTTGGGGTCCTGTAACATGGGTTCTTTTATCGGAAATTTTTCCAAATTCTATCAGAAGTGCCATGTCAATTGCTGTTGCAGCCCAATGGATAGCCAATCTTATTGTATCCTGGACCTTTCCAATGTTGAACGATAATCTGGCACTGACAGCTCGTTTTAACCATGGATTTGCCTATTGGATATATGGTATAATGGGTATTTTATCTGCCTTGTTTATATGGAAAATGGTTCCTGAAACCAAAGGAAAAACGCTTGAAGAAATTGAAAAAACCTGGAAGAAAAAGGAAATTAAAACTTGAGTCCACTCCGAAAA
>PLNF01000052.1:0-945 GCA_003141715.1 Bacteroidales bacterium
GTCATCCCTGATCTTCCCGAAGGCAGGATCGGACTCGACCGTTTTTCGTGAATTAAAACCATGGTTCATGGCTGCAGAAAGTGCATCAACCGACTCCTTTGATTTACCTGATCCGGCCAGGGACCTGGCAAGATTATAATAATTATTCTGGTTTTCACTGTCCGACAATGTGCAGATCTCAAACAGGAAGGCTGCCTGTGCATAAAGCCTGTTCCTGTAAAATGATGTCCCCTGCTCAGAGCAGAGGATAGAAATGAAATTCATGACTCTTGATGCCATCTGGCTGTTTTCAGGACTGCTTTTATCACGAAGCTTTATAAGTGCTCTAGTCTCATTTTTCCACCAGGCTGATGCACTGTCGGGTAATGAACCTGAATTAACGATCTTACTCAGGTAATTCAGATATTTTTCTTTTCTCTCCTGTTCAGTTGCAGCCATTTTATTCCATTTGCGGGTTGCCATATGATATTCAGCCGATTTTTCGGAATCAGTCAACAACTGTGTCATCCGGGAGGCAAAAGGAGTTCCCTGGAAGTCTCTTGCGGCAAACCTCATGTACATTATTGCATCAGCCTGGTTTCCGGCGGATAACTGCGAATTGATCAGGTTTTGTGTTTTGTTTTCAATATATGAAAGAAAAGCCTGATCGGCCGGTATTATTTTCCTGTTCATTGTTTGAAGGACAAACCATTCCACAGCTTCAGTGATCAAATCGGAACCGGGCCATTGATGACCCCCGGAGAATGTCCTGAGATATGATATCACCCTGGTCTGGTTGCTGAAGAAGCCAGGCAGGTCGTGCATTTCAAGATAATTCATATCGCGGGTGCCGGCCAGACCGTAATATAAGAAGTCGGAATTTTCTGACGGGAGATAATTCCTGTCATTAGGCAGGCCTGCCCCACAACCGATAACACCGGAGATCCTCTTTTCTTTTACAGCAAA
>PLNF01000052.1:980-38193 GCA_003141715.1 Bacteroidales bacterium
TTATTATCATATTGTGCCGGCCGATAAAGAGCATAACTCTGTCCAATCGCATCACGGCATTGGACTGTATCAGTAACCTGATCTCTGGCAGATACCTGAGAGAACAGGAATGATTGAGACGTGAAAGCCTGGAGGAAGAAGAACAGGCTGAATATCTTTTTAAAGATGGTTCCCATTTTTTTGATTTGTTCTGACTTGTGTTTTCATATGATCCTATCATTTCAATGTATCATGGATGTGAAATTATCACCAGTATAATCAAAAGACAATTTTTACTTCAATGCCTCCTGGAGCAACACTTACAAACCAGCTTAAATCGGATTTCAGTGAAATCTGGTTATCTCCTGATTTAAATCTTTGGCAATAATTTTGATAATCCTTCATGGCTCTTGTCGGTTGAGTCCAGATTTGGGCCTCGGTTATAACACTATTAAGTGCAAAATTTTCCACACCTGCCCATACATTTCTCCTGAATCCAAGCCAGGTAATAAGACCACTGGTTAAGTTTACAGCACCAGAAATTGCATGAACCTGCCAAGATCTTCCAGTTTTTTCTCTGAGAGCACTTGCATTTAATAATTTTTCAGCATTGTAGAGTTTTTGTAGTCGTGCCTCATGAGTATCTTCAGGAATTTGAGTGAGCTGATCAGGTGCGTAACCTGGTACCATAGGACTGAGTAACTGCCCGGCAGCTCCCAGCAAAGTAGTTGCAGCGCCAAGAGCCATATCCTGCCTTGTTCCCTTATCATTACTCGATAAAAAGATGGCTCCCTGTCCAAAAGTCGCTGCACTGTATCCGGCCAGCCAACCGTACCACCAGCGGTTAGCATTTGGTTTACCCTGATCCAATATATTCTGAATATATTTAATACGCTCATTGATCAAAGAATCTGGAATCTCATCCTGAGCAAAAAGGATAACCGACTGGGAAACAAACATGGAGATTAAAAGTATTACCTTGAAATTTGATTTATTATCTAAAAGTTCCTTAATACTTTGCTTCTTGAATTTCATAATGTGAAATTTTAGTTTAATACAATTGCTTTTAAAAATCCTAGTACGCCTTTCCAAAAGCCAGTGGCATAGGAAATAAAATAAATTGCTGCTCCAATAAAACCTAAGCCATAAACTGCACCTGCAGGGGCGCTTTTGTGAATTTCTTGTTTTATGATTTTTTCTCCTTTATTATTGATTGTTTTTAAAGTGATAATTTCTAGTTAATTTGCGTTAATATTATGTTCCTTAAGACCTTCTCTTACAAAATCTTCAGGAATACTTATTGTTTTTGAGATTTCTCCAATCGCCAACCGGTTAATTGTCAGAAAAAGTCGGATAAAAGTAAAGTATTAAATTAAGAGATGCCGTTTCATTTTTTACTTACAAGTTATATATATTTTCCATTCTATGAAACTGGTATTTTTAGCTTTCATATATTTACAGTACAAAAAAACGAGAAGGAGATTCTTTATGATAGTAAAAAATCTTTCTTTCGGATCCATTACCATTGATGGGAGAACTTACATAAAAGATGTGATTATAGATAACGGTTCGATTAATATAAGGAAAAAAACAGAGTCGAAAAAATACAGAGAAATGTTCGGGCATACACCACTGTCACAGGACGAGAATATCCCATGGAATTGTAAGCATTTAATTGTTGGTACTGGCCATAGTTCAAGCCTCCCGGTGATGGATGAAGTATATAAAATCGCGGTTCGCAAAAGTGTGGAACTGTCAATCATGAGTACTCCGGAAGCGATAAAACATATCAATGATCCCCATACCAACCTTATTCTTCACTTAACCTGTTGAAAGCGGGCATTCAATTGCAAAAACTGTGGTGATAGAACTAATTCCGATAAAGGTAGAATGCTACTCTGGTTATAAAGCAGATGAATATCCAAAATGCTTTTACTGGAACAATAATAGATTTGAAATAAAACAAATAATAGACCGTTGGTACCAGGGGGACAGTAATCCTAAATGGCCAGTTTCAAATTATTATAAAGTCGATACAACTGGTGGGAAGCAATACATCATTAGACATGATCTTGAAAGTGATAATTGGCATTTGTGCCAGTAAAACCCTGGTTCAATTTATAATTAACTATATACTTTAAATAAAAGTTTATTTCTCACTGGCGCCACAATCCGAAAGCGTAAATCATGAAGACTCAACCCTATGCAGGATTTAGTATTCATGATGTTAACGGAATTGGTGGCGGATTTTGCAGTATCCTAAAAATAAATCAATTACAGCGTTATTGTCTTGACATTTATCAGCACTTAAAGCAAAATCCAACAACTCTTTCTCAATTTGCTGGCACCATTCATCAAACAATCCTCTTAATTCAGGCGTTGCAAATTTTGCACTATTGGCCGTTTCTTTCATTCCGCTCATCATTTCACAGCACACATCCCATGGCATTTTACCGGTTTCATTATTTTTTTCAGAGCTATCCGCTTTTTTACCCATCATCATCGACATCATACCTATCATTGGATTATTTCCCATCATTTTGCCCATCATACCAGCCATCATATCTTTCTTTTCAGTATCAGACATAGTTGAAAAGAATTTCTCCATCACGGTTTCCATCATCTGTTTTTTTTCTTCAGATGTCATGTTCTTAAATTGATTTTCCATCATTTCGTTAATGAATTTTTCTTTGATTGTCATTGCCTGGTCCTCCTATGTTTTATTATTGTAATTACTACTTATCCAACCAGAACAGAATTTGGATCTGGTTTTGTCTTTTATATCGGAGTTCTTAAAAAGTTCTGAAAAAAGATTAATTGCATCAAGGATTTTCTTGTCTTTTATATAGTAAAATATGAATGGGCCTTTTCTTCTGGTCTCAAGAATTCCATTCTCTTTTAAAACTCTTAGATGATGTGATACAAGCGGTTGTGACAGTTTTGTCGTTTTTATAATTTCTCCGACCGACCTTTCCTTTTCACAGATGAATCTTATTATTCCTAACCGGTTATAGTCAGCCAATGTTTGAAAAACCAGCTGAAGTTTCTTCAGATCATCCATATAAAAAAGCATTTATATAAACGTATATTTATATGATATTTTTATAATATCAAAATATTTTTAACGGCTGCGAAAAACAATCTTTTATTTTTTTAGCATAACTTTATCAAAAATTATGCATAAATCATGTACAGGTTAGTTTTTATTACCATAACAATGCTTATCACAATGAAAGCTTTTTCCCAGACCAAGTCTGCAGACAGGGAACCCTATGCAGCAGGGAATTTCTATTCGTCTGATAAAGAGACACTTACTAAAGATCTTTCACAGCTGTTTTCTTCCTGTGTAAAAACAACAGAGAATTGGAAAGTAAGAGCAATAATAAGCCCGCATGCCGGATATGTATTTTCCGGAAGGATTGCTGCCTCAGCATTTTCGTGCATCCCGAAGAATGCTATTTATAAAAATATTTTCATAATCGGGTCAAGTCATATTATGGCATTCGACGGAGCTTCAGTTTATCACACAGGAGATTATGTCACACCGTTAGGCAAGCTGATAGTGAACAAGGAAATCGCTGAAAAGCTAAGAAAGAATTCAATTTTCATATTTCCGGAGACTGCACATATTCGGGAACACAGTCTGGAAAATCAAATGCCGTTTCTCCAGTACTATTTTCCAAATCCTCCACAAATTGTTCCTATAATTATCGCCACAGACAATTTAAGGACAATAAAAGCTATAGCTGAAGCATTGAGACCATGGTTTACCGATGATAATTTATTTGTTATCAGTAGCGATTTTTCACATTATCCTCAGTACAAAGATGCCCAGGAAGTTGATAAAAGCACTGCTGATGCAATAATTTCGGGTGACAGTGAAACTTTTTTGAAGACCCTTCAGAGGAATGCTGAAAAGTCAATCCCTAATTTAGCGACCAGCATGTGCGGTTGGACATCAGGTTTGACTTTACTGTATCTTGTCAATAAAGATCCAAAGCTGGAATTCAAAAAGATAAGCTACTGCAATTCAGGCGATTCTCCTTCCGGGAATAAAAATCAGGTAGTCGGCTATAATGCTATTGCCCTTATTGAGAAGGATCCGAAAAACACCAGTGAGCAAGGTATGGCTTCTGAAGTGTCATTTACAAAAGAAGAGATTAATCAGCTCTTCTCGATAGCCAGGAACAGCATTCACAAGATGCTCTATGAAAACAAAAGGCTGACTGTTGATCCCTCAACTATCTCACCGAATCTTAAGAAAAACATGGGTGCTTTTGTTACCCTGAATATCGACGGCAATTTGCGTGGATGCATAGGCCGGTTTACTTCGACTGACCCACTTTATGAAGTTGTGAACCAAATGGCTATAGCATCAGCATTTGAGGACACACGTTTTACTCCACTCTCAAAAGAAGAATTCAATAAGATCAAAATAGAAATTTCGGTTCTGGGACCATTGAAAAAGATCAATAACATTTCCGAAATTGTTCTGGGCAAACATGGTATATATATAAAGAAAGATTTCAGATCAGGCACAATGCTGCCACAGGTTGCTACAGGAAATCACTGGACTCTCGAGCAATTTCTGGGTTATACTTCACGCGACAAAGCCGGTCTGGGGTGGGATGGATGGAAAAATGCTGACATTTACATCTATGAGGCAGTGGTGCTTGAAGAAAACAAAAAATAATTATGTGCCATGTCATCATTACCGGTATTGTCGCCACAATTTTATAGCTCATAAGTTACCTTTAACCTGTTGAAGGCGGTTATTTAAATGCAGAATAGATATGAGCCTTGCATATTTCAGATTTTATGAGGAATTGAATGATTTTCTGCCTTCGGAGAAGAGAAAAAAGCTTTTTTCATATACATTTAACGGCAATCCTTCGGTTAAAGATGCTATCGAGGCAATGGGGGTACCGCATGTTGAAGTTGACCTGATCCTCGTGAATAGCCTGTCAGTAGATTTTTCTTATAAACTTAAGAATGCAGATTCCGTATCCGTTTATCCTGTTTTTGAAAGCTTTGACATCGCTTCTGTCACACATTTAAGGGAAAAACCTTTGCGGGATTTGAAGTTTGTCGCTGATGTTCATCTTGGAAAACTCACCAAATACCTGCGATTATGTGGCTTTGATACGTATTACCGTACAGACTTTAGTGATCAGGAAATCATAAATCTTGCAATATCAGATAAAAGAATTATCCTGACGAGGGACATAGGATTGCTTAAGAATAAAAAAGTAACCCTTGGTTACTGGATAAGATCGGTACACCCTTATGAGCAATTAAAGGATTTACTCCTCCGTTTTGATTTAAAGAACCGGATCACTCTTTTTACACGTTGTATGGAGTGCAATGGACTGCTAAAGGATGTTACAAAAAAGGAAATTCTGAACCGTTTATTACCTAAAACCCGGCAATATTATCGGAAATTTAAAAAGTGTAATGACTGTAACCGTATTTACTGGAACGGCTCGCATTACCAGAGTATGAAAAGACATATTAAAATATTGATACTAAAAACCCATACAATTTCGTAGATAGACTGGGTTATATACGATCATCGCATATCGTGCAAGATCAAAGATCTGCGGGGTTTTGAATTTCAGAGGATGATTGGATTGTTTACATCCTTCAAAAAGGAAACAATTATCCGTCTATTTTTTCTTGTTGTTATCTACTTTGGCACGATAATTCAAAGCGAGCTTTAATGATAAAACAGCCTTTTTTGAGTCAGCAATAGCCTGTGTTTTATATCCTCCGAAATCATCGGGCGCTTTCTCCAAATAATCTATGGCACTTTCAAGCTCTTTAATAGCGTTTTCAATTCTTGGGTGCTTAGCTGCTTCAGTATGCCTGTTCTGTTGTACAAAAACAAATGCTGTAGTGCTTAGAAATACAACTGCTGACAAAATGATTACAAGCTTTTTCATGGGTTTTCTTTTTAATTAAACTTATTGGTTTTTATTTAGTTTACAAAATAATAAAAAGCACTTCTTCAAAACAAAACCTTAAACCATAAATATATTCAATTGTTATCAAATTTATATATTTTGTTTTTATTAGATTTTAAATCGTAATGTCTTTAAATTTGTTCCTTATATTTTTGAAGTAAACGGTTAAATTTTTATATTATGAATCCAAATGCAATTAGAGAATTTGCTGCTTCTTTTCAAAAAAGCAGAATATTATTAAGCGGTTTTGAGCTTGATATATTTACAAATGTTGATGAATCTGGTACAACAAACAATCAAATTGCAAACAAATTGCATTTAGATGAACATGCTTGCGAACGTCTGCTGAATGCTTTGGTATCTTTAGGCTTTCTTACAAAGCAAAACCATTTGTTCTTTAATACCGCAGAAAGTTTTACTTTTCTATCTAAAAAGAGTTCAAATTATTTGGGAGGTTTGATGCATTCAAACCATCTCTGGAATACATGGAGCAACCTTACTCAGGTTGTAAAAACCGGTAATTCGGCTAATCCTTCAGAAATTAATGAAAGAGGAGAAGAATGGCTTTTCGCTTTTATAAATGCAATGCACGACAGAGCAAAAAAACAGGCTCCGGAACAGTTAGCAAATATTGATTTGTCTGGAATAAAATTTACTTTAGATATTGGTGGCGGTTCTGGTGCATATTCTATGGAATTTGTTTCTAAAAAACCTGAAATTGAAGCAACTGTTTTTGATTTGCCTAATGTTATACCTATAACAAAAAAAATTATTGAAAAAGAAGGTTTCTCAGATAAAATAAGGACCCATACAGGCGATTACACAACAGATGATTTACCAAAAGGATTCGATCTGGTATTTTTGTCAGCCATTATTCACAGTAATTCATTAGAGATAAATCAGGATTTAATAAAAAAATGTTTTAACTCTTTAAATAAAAATGGCAAAATTGTAATTCAGGATTGGATAATGAACAATGACAGAACACAACCAACATCCGGAGCTATTTTTGCAATAAATATGCTCGTAGGAACTGAAGCCGGAGATTGCTTTACAGAGCAGGAAGTTACAGAAATGTTAAATGTCTCAGGATTTAAAAACATTTCAAGAATAGAATTTGAAACAGGTTTAAGTCAAATGATTGCTCAAAAGATTTAAACTCAACTTTATAATAATTAATCCATTATTTAACAGAAAATCTGGTGGCTCCACTGACTTAAAACGTAAACCCAGCAAGATCAAGCATCTGCGGGGTTTTAATTCAACCGAATTATTTGGAAGTGAACAATATATTAAGTTATTGGTCTTAATAATATATATTTGCAATTCCTATATAAACATTATTGCTTTTTAAGAAAAGACACAGTGAGGCAACAGAACGAACAATTTGATGAGTAGAAAATTAAAAAATATTACCTCTTTACTATTATTGCTGGTTTTTCTTTTGCCTTCAATAGTCAAACTGGGACATCACCACGAACACTTTGTATATAAAGCAAAAAATGAGAAAAATCCCCAGGTTTTATATGGGGAATGTGGTATATGCAATTTTGAATTCTTTGTTTTTTTGTCCGACATTGGGAATATTGATTTCCAAGATGAAAAACCTTTGGCTAATTACTGCAATAATTACTATTGCTTATATTATTCTAATCTCTCTCAATTTTCATATTTATTGCGTGCACCACCTTGTTTACAAATTTGAATTATACATCCTTTAAGGTGTTTTTTTGAAAATTTGTTAACATATAAAATGTTTCTATTACTTCCTTCCAAGGTGCATACTATGGAGTATTTTATGTGAAACATTTTTCATTAAAAATGCTTCCTTATGTTTCTCAATTTATTATTAAAATCTAAAAAACCAGGTAATGTATTATTTTATACAGGCAGCCTTTATAACTGTATTCTTTTCATCAATTCCGGCAAATCTATTCTCTCAAATTGATAGCATTGCTAAACCCGATTCCGTTTTATTAAAACAGATTGAACAACAAATAAAAAGTTCGGAACCACCTCTTCCTCCTGCACAAGTGAGAACAGCTCCTTCCACACTCCCCGATATCAGTGTGATTGGCGACTTTCAGGCTTCATACAAAAATAATGTTAAAAGAAATTTTAATGCCGGAATCAATGAAGCGGAGCTTTCTCTTCAATCAGTTGTGGATCCTTATGCCCGAGCCGATTTCTTTTTTACTGTAGGGAAAGACCCCGCGACAGGCAAGTTTAGTGAAGATCTGGAGGAAGGGTATCTTACTACACTTTCTTTACCCGCACATTTGCAATTAAAAGTAGGGAAGTTTAAAAGCGCAATGGGAAGGATTAACCCTGTGCATTCACATGCTTTGCCATTTATAAGCTTGCCAAACGCCTATGAAAATTATTTTGGTGAAGGAATAAATGATGAAGGAATTTCTTTAAGCTGGCTGGTTCCAAATTCACTTTTTTATCAGGAACTGGTTGTACAACTTACCGATGGGCCAATTGATAATCCGAGTTTTTCGAGAAGTGTGGGAAACACTTATCTTGAACTGGCACATTTAAAAAACTTTTTCGACCTGTCATCGAATGCTACCCTTGAGTTAGGCTTCTCAGGCATTACAGGCGCCAACTTTTTTGATTTAAGGACTAACATTGCTGCCATGGATATTACTTATAAATGGAAACCGGTACAGTTCAATACCTACCAATCCTTTACCTGGCAGTCGGAAGCCTATTTCAGCAATGCAAACATTTCAAAAGATAAAGTTGTTAATTCTTTTGGCATGTATTCATTTATTAATTTTCAATTTTCAAAACGCTTATTTTTTACAGGAATGTATAGTTATTCAAACAAACCATATTCAGCGAGTACAGTAGAGAACTCTTATTCGACAACCATTGGATGGTATGCCACCGAATTTCAGAAATTGGAAATTGAAGGAAAAACAACCTCAAGCAATGTTGAAAAAGAACAGAACCAGATATTGCTTCGCTGGATTTTTGTTATTGGAACACATGGAGCGCATCAATATTAATTATTAAATATATAAAAAATGAAATTAAAAATTGTATTCATCCTTTTAGCGTGTATCGGAACTTCTGCTGTTAATGCAACAAAAATAAATGTGGTTACCACAACCGCTGATTTAAAGAGTATTACTGAATTAATTGGCAGTGATAAAGTAGATGTTTCTTCAATTGCCACAGGTTATCAGAACCCGCATTTTGTTGATCCCAAGCCAAGCTATATTATCAAACTTTCAAGAGCGGATATGTTTGTTACTGTCGGATTAGATTTGGAGACGGGCTGGTCGCCACAACTCCTTTCAAGTTCACGCAATCCGAAAATTCAAAAGGGAAGTAATGGTTATGTGGATACCTCTGTTGGTGTTACCTTGTTGCAAGTACCTTCAAGCATAAATCGTGGCGAAGGCGATATTCACATCTATGGGAATCCTCACTATTGGTTAGATCCGGTTAACGGGAAACAAATTGCAAAAAATATCTGTGATGGGCTTGAAAAAATTTCTCCTGAAAATAAAGCTTTTTTTGAAGCGAATCTTAAAGCCTTTAATACTAAAATTGACTTAAAGTTGAAAGAATGGACTATAAAAATGTCTCCATATAAAGGAGTAAAAATTATAGCTTATCACAACGAATGGTGTTATTTTGAACAACGATTCGGAATAATAATTGTTGATTTTATGGAACCCAAACCAGGCATTCCTCCGACTCCGTCACAACTTGTAAAAATTATTTCTGAAGTAAAAAGCAATGCTATTAAAGTAATTATTTCATCGCCCTATTTTACAACATCTTCGTCGGATGTGGTTTCAAAACAGACCGGTGCTAAAACCATAATACTTGGCACCTCTGTTGGAGCATTCGACAGTATAAAAGATTATTTTGATTTATTTGATTACAATATTGATAAGTTAATTCAGGGATTGAATTAATAATTTATTTAAATAATCGCTTTGTCTTTCAGGTCTGATTTTTCAGAGCGCCTTTTAATGAATTTTTACTAATAACAAAAAACAGAAAAGTATGTTTGAAATGTTCCGTTTGAATTTTATGGTGCAGGCATTCATAATCTCATTAATAACAGGTTTGTTTTTGTCCTACCTTGGCGTACATGTAGTAGGCAGGGGAATCGTTTTTGTTGATCTGGCACTTGGTCAGATTTCATCGTTTGGTGGTGCGTTCGCGGCTTTTATAGGCTATGGTTTAACAACTATTCCATTGGTGTTTACGCTCCTTGGAGCATTATTAATTTCGATGATTGATATCCGGGATAAGCGATTAAAACTGGAAGCTGTAATTGGAATAATATATGCTTTTGCCTCAGCAGCCACAGTTATGCTTATTTCAAAGACACCTCATGGTGATTCTGATATTCAGGAAGTATTGTTCGGAGATATACTTTCTGTAAATACGCAGGAACTTACCATCACATGTATAGTATTTGCCGGGTTGATTCTTCTGCATGTACTCTTTCAGAAAAAGTTTTTTGAACTTACCGAAAGTTACGAAATTGGTAAAATTGAAAAGAAAGGTTTCAATATCTGGAATTTTTTGTTTTATATTTCTATCGGTTTATCCATTGTTTTTGCCGTAAAGATCAGCGGTGTAATTCCTGTTTTTTCCTATTTGATTATTCCGTCTGTTTGCGCCATAATGCTTGCACGTTCAAATAAGGCAGTTGTCATTATTGCAATATTTGTGAGCTTTTCAGGAAGTTTTATCGGTTTAAATGTTTCTTTTCATTTTGACTTTCCTGCCGGATCATCAATTGTAGCAGTATTGGGAACTATTTTTATTTTGGTCTCAATGGTCCCGTTAACGAAATATTTTTTCTTTAAAAAAGATAAATCCACTTCTTGATTTGGATTTCCGATATGTATGTGTTAGTTTGTGTATCTTTACTTATAACAATAATTTCGGAAGAGATTCCGGCAAAGGATCACAGCTGCCCCGGCGCTCGTACCGGCTATTACAGAATTGCAATTACGACAATTGTAAGGATAGATACTTTCTTCATAAAGGATTTATTTAAGGGGTATAAGTTTTGAATTAAGCGTTTATTTCTCTTCTAAAAGTTTTTTTATACTTTTATAAATCTTTCTTTATTATTGCAGTTTTAAAACTTATCAGGAAGAATAATATGAAAGTTTCCGGCTTTACTTTTATCCGCAATGCCACTAAATTTGATTATCCTGTGGTTGAGGCAATTAAATCAATATTGCCCATTTGTGATGACTTTGTTGTGGCCGTAGGCAATTCAGATGATAATACACTTGATCTCATTCAAAGCATTGAAAAACAAAAAATCAGGATACTTGAGACTATATGGGATGATTCGCAGGAAATGAAAAAAGGAGGGAAAGTTTTTGCCTCGGAAACTGACAAAGCATTCCAGGCGATTCCGATGGACTCCGATTGGGCTTTCTACATTCAGGGAGATGAAGTTATACATGAAAAATATCTTGGAAATATTTATTCCTCAATGGAAAGTTGGAAAGATGATAAAATGGTAGATGGTTTGCTATTCAATTACCTGCACTTTTATGGTTCTTATGATTATATTGGCCTATCGCCTAAATGGTATGGCCATGAGATAAGGGTAATCAAAAATAATAAAGCAATCTACTCTTTCAGAGATGCCCAGGGTTTCAGAAAAAGCAAAAACGAAAAACTAAATGTTAAACCTGTCGATGCGTACCTTTATCATTATGGCTGGGTAAAAGAACCTGAAACAATGATGAAAAAGGCAATTAATGCAAATTCCTTTTACCAGGAGAAAAACTACTTAATACAAGTGAAATCCAAAGACTCAAACGGCAGAAAAGAATTTGACTACTCTTCGATAGATTCCTTAAGCTTATTTACCGGAACACATCCGAAAGTAATGGAAGAGCGTATCCAACGTAAAAACTGGAGCTTCGAACATGATATTTCTTTCAACAGGTTATCATTAAGATACAGGGGTAAGATCTTTATAAAAAAATATCTCGGTATCAATACTTACTATAAAAACTATCGGCTTATCTGATCAGGTTTATTGCTGCTGAATTGATAAATATATCCTGCAACTATCAGGTATTGTGCAACAATATAAGTTGACATAATCACGATTCCTGATGATTCAAATTGATGGCTGAATTTATTGATAGCTATCACAGAGTCGGAGATGACAAACAATATGGCCCCTGCAAGAACCAGGTAGTAGCTGTCCTTTTTTACTTCCCGTTATTTTTTGAGAACTCAAGTACCACATCTCCGGCCCAGGAGAAGAAGAGTCCTGCAAACATGAAACTGTGTAACAGGTATTTGAGAGGATTTAAATTTTTCAAAAATAAAATCATAAGCACCGGCATGATAAGTGCTTTGACAATAAACCCCGGGTAGAATGACGATTGATTCAGAAGGATTATGCAAATAATTCCAATGAAAAAATAGATTATGGTTATTACTGAGTTTTTCATAGTATGTGAGTAAGTCTGATGGCCATAATTATATGAATTTTAATTTTGCATCAAGCCTTAAATTTATTAAATAATTGAAACACTGCAAAATGGATAAATCGTATTTGTGATTCAATAAAGAAATACAGTTAGTAAAAGAAATTTAAAGTGCAGAGCACCGCGATATTATTCCTGAATAAGTTCTCTTTTGACAGTTTCTTAGTATATTTCCAGTTGCAAAATGAAACTTAAATGCCAATCTAAACTATGATAAAATGAAGAAATATGCTTTATTCTCAGCAAGTCTCTTACTCCTTCTTTCCTGCAGCCAACACAATCAAATGGCAAATACAGAATCACCCCTTGTAGAAAAATTCAGTGTCGAAGGGAAGAAGGTAATCGTCTATACAACAGCTGATAGTACCAACTATAGACTGACAGTTACAGATACCCTTAAGTTTAAAGAACTTATTCAGCCAGTTGAGACCCAGATTTGCGTATTTACTAATCCTGATAAAACATTTCAGACATTCCTGGGAATAGGTGGGGCATTGACCGATGCCTCTGCTGAAACCTTCTCAAAAATGCCGGAAGAAAAGCAGATGGAGTTGTTGCAGGCATACTTTGATACTAAAAAAGGAATAGGTTATACACTGGCCAGGACCAGCATCAACAGCTGCGATTTTTCCAGTGGAAGCTATACCTACGTCACTGATGGTGATAAGGAACTTAAGTCTTTCAAAATTGACCACGATCTGCAATTCCGGATTCCGTTCATTAAAAAAGCAATCGCTGCAGCCGGCGGCAAACTGACATTGTTTGTCAGCCCCTGGAGTCCTCCGGCGTATATGAAGGACAACAATGATATGCAGCATGGAGGCAAATTAAAACCTGAGTATTACCAGACCTGGGCTGACTATTATGCGAAGTTTATAAAAGCATATGAAAAAGCCGGAATACCTGTATGGGGCATGACAATTCAGAATGAACCAATGGCAACCCAAAAGTGGGAATCCTGCATATATACTGCAGATGATGAGCGTGATTTTCTCAAAAATTATCTCGGTCCGACAATTCAGAAAGCTGGTTTGGGAGATAAGAAAATAATTGTATGGGATCATAACCGTGACCTGATGGTCCAGCGGGCTGATGTCATTTTCAGCGATCCGGAAGCTTCAAAATATGCCTGGGGAATGGGATTTCATTGGTACGAAGGTTTGAGCGGAGGAGATAAAATGTTTGATAATGTCAGACTTGTTCATGAGGCCTATCCCGATAAGAACCTGATGTTTACAGAAGGGTGTCCTGACCGTTTTAATGCAGGTATGTATAATAACTGGGGACTCGGGGAAGCTTATGGCCGCTCCATGATAAATGATTTCAATAACGGAACAGTAGGCTGGACCGATTGGAACATTTTACTGGATGAGACCGGAGGACCTAACCATGTTCAGAATTTTTGTTTTGCCCCGGTACATGGGAACACGAAAACAGGACAACTGATTTATACAAATTCATATTATTATATTGGTCATTTCTCAAAATTTGTTCGTCCGGGTGCAAAACGGATAATAAGTGCTGCAAGCCGCAGCCAGTTGCTGACGACGGCATTTATTAATGAGAATGGCAAAGTAGCAGTAATTGTTATGAATCAGAGCAATCTGAAAATTACTTATAATCTGTGTATTGGTCATAATGCAGCCGAAGTAAAAATACTGCCTCATTCAATCCAGACTCTGGTTTTATTTTAATTGTTTTATCCCCATATTGTAAAGTGTAAAGCTGAAGATATCAGCATACTGTTCAATAGACTTGCTGACAGGAGTTCCTGCTCCATGTCCGGCATTTGTCTCAATCCTTATAAGAATGGGATTATTTCCTGCCTGTTTAGTCTGTAATTGTGCAGCGAATTTGAATGAATGGGCAGGAACAACTCTGTCGTCATGGTCACCCGTAGTGATAAGCGTGGCAGGATATTTAATACCCTCTTTTACATTCTGAACGGGCGAGTATTTAAAAATGTATTCAAACATCTCCTTGCTATCCTCAGAAGTGCCAAAGTCATACGCCCATCCTGCCCCCGCTGTAAAAGTATGATAACGAAGCATATCCATTACACCGACGGCCGGAAGAGCTACTTTCATAAGGTCAGGTCGCTGAGTCATTACAGCGCCAACAAGGAGGCCGCCGTTTGATCCACCTCTGATCGCAAGAAAATCTGAAGAAGTATACTTCTTTTCGATGAGATATTCACCGGCAGCAATGAAATCATCAAATACATTCTGTTTACGCATCTTTGTACCAGCAAGGTGCCATTTTTCACCATATTCACCGCCCCCTCTTATATTGGCGACAGCGTAAATGCCTCCCGTTTCAAGCCATAAGGCAACAGGTATACTGAAACCGGGTGTTTCGCTTATATTGAAGCCACCATACCCATAAAGAATAGTCGGGTTTTTACTATTGAGCGGAGTTCCTTTCCTGCGGGTAATTATCATAGGTATTCGTGTTCCATCTTTAGAATTAAAGAAGATCTGCACTGATTCAAAATCGTCCCCGTTAAATGATACAACAGGTTTTTTATATACTTCAGAATTCCCGGTTTTGGGATCAAGCTTATAGATAGTTGTCGGTGTTATATAGTTTGTAAACGAAAAATATACTTCCTTGTCAAGCCTTTTGGCTCCAAAACCCGATGCAGTTCCGATTCCGGGTAAAGTAATTTCACGGACGAAAACACCATTTCTGTCGTATTGCTTTACTTTTGATATAGCATCAATCATGTAATGTGCAAAGAAGTATCCTGAGCCAGCAGCAGGTTCAAGAACGTATTCTGTTTCAGGTATCAGGTCAACCCAGTTTTCAACTCCCGGGTTTTCTGCATCAACAGTTACAACTCTTTTATTAGGTGCATTAAGGTTGGTTACAATGAAAAGCTTCGACCCATCATTATCAAGTACTGAATGATCATTATCGAAATTGCCAACAACAATTGTGAACTTATTCCCTGGTTTTTTCAGATCCTTGATATATAGTTCATTACCTGTTGTAGATACTGATGCAGTCACTACAAGATACCTTCCGTCTTCAGTCACAGTTCCGATGACATATCTTCTTATAATATCAGATCCAAATACAACTTTATCTTCTGTTTGTTTTGTACTAATTTTATGAAAATAAAGTTTATGGTGATCAGTCTTTGCCGAAAGCTCGCTACCTTTTGGTTTGTCATAACTTGAATAATAGAATCCTTCATTGGCCTGCCATGAGAGACCGCTGAACTTTATATCTTTTAAGGTATCGCCAATGATCTCTTTTGTCTCAGCATCCAGTACGATTACCTTTCGCCAGTCGGAACCACCTTCAGAAATAGAATATGCAACCTTACTGCCATCTTTTGTAAATTCCATTTCACCCAGAGATGTTGTTCCGTCAGCTGAAAACTTATTCGGATCAAGAAATACTTCCGGATCGCCATTGTTTTTCTGACGATAAATGACAAACTGGTTCTGTAACCCGTTATTCCTGAAAAAGTAAGTATAAGCGCCTTCTTTTTGCGGAGCAGAGAATTTTTCGTAATTCCACATTTTCTCAAGTCGCGATTTTATTTCCTCCCTGTATGGAATCGCTTCAAGATAGCCAAATGTGACTTTATTCTGCTCTTTTACCCAGGCGGCTGTCTCCATAGATTTGTCATCTTCAAGCCAACGGTATGGATCAGGAACCTTAGTCCCAAAATAGGAATCAATAACATCACCCTTTTTTGTCAGAGGGTATTCAATTTTCTTATTCACCGGACTGTTACATGAGATCAGAATTGCCATAACAGTAATTGCCAGGATTTGGTTTTTCATGATAATTTATTTTAAAATTCATTTACAGCGATTGGCTATCCATCAGACTTAATATTCAAAAGTAATTAATTGTTTAAATTAGCAGCACAGATTTTAAAACTATTATTATGAGAAAAGGAATTATAATTTTTATAATGGTCATGAGTGTTGTGGATCTGGCAAGTGCTCAGGAATAGGATATACAGGCTTATGGTCAGAAGGCGGCATTTCAGTCAGGTATGTTTTCTAGAAAATCATTTAGTTTACCCCAAAACATATTCGTCAAATCAGGGTTCAATATTCCTTGATAATTTATAATTTTAGATTTAATTGATAAATAGGATTTAAAATTATATAAGATGAAAAGATTATCGGCATCAGTTTTAATTATCTTCTTTCTTCCATTCATTATTACAGCCCAGAATAAATTTAACGGGCTTGATATGAACCTTGGAAATCTTTACAGGTTATCCGATGCAAAAACCCGTTCAATAAGTCCCGAAAACATTTCAGGAGAAAAAGGGAAAGGAGGAATGGCAGATCCTGCCGACAGAGACAAATATAACATTGCCAATGCATCAAGTGCTGCACGGGATCTTGGTCAGGGATGGAAAGTAAATCCCTTTGTCAGAATTAAGCCGGGAGAAACTTTCAAAATGGCAGAGATTGAAGGCCCTGGTGCCATACAGCACATCTGGATGACTCCGACCGGAAACTGGCGATTCTCAATTCTTCGAATCTATTGGGATGATGAAACTGAACCATCAGTTGAATGCCCTGTTGGCGATTTTTTTGGGATGGGGTGGAATAAATATTCTCCGCTCGTCTCATCAGCTATCTGTGTAAACCCGGGAAGTGCTTTTAATTCATATTGGGTGATGCCGTTCCGAAAAAAGTGCAGGATAACAATGGAAAACATTGACGATGCCGATGCAATGACATTGTTTTACCAGATCGATTATACATTGACCGAAGTGCCCTCCGATGCGGGGTATTTTCATGCACAGTTCCACAGGGCAAATCCTGATGAAACATCGGTACATACGATTATTGACGGAATAAAAGGGAAAGGTCAATATGTTGGAGTTTACCTTGCCCTGGGAGTCAATAATAACGGCTGGTGGGGTGAAGGTGAAATTAAATTTTATATTGACGGAGACACCAAATTTCCAACCATCTGTGGTACTGGTACAGAAGATTATTTCTGTGGTTCCTATGACTTTGATACCAATAAGAAGAATAATGCCGGGATGGAGGAATCTGTCTATACTGAATTTTGTACTCCCTATTCAGGGTTGCACCAGGTTATCAGGGGCGATGGGCACTACAATGTAATGCAACGCTTTGGCCTTTACAGATGGCACATTATGGACCCTATCCGTTTTGAATCTGATCTTAAAATCACAATTCAGGATCTCGGTTGGCACCTTGGTGGAAGGTACCTGAAACAACAATCAGATATTGCCTCAACCTGTTTCTGGTATCAGACTGAACCGCATGCTAAGTTTCCAAAGCTACCTGATTGGCAGAAACTTGAGGTGAATTAAGTTTTCCAGTTTAGAACTTTCCAGCCTCTTTTTATTGCTGCTTTTTTAAGCTTTTTATCCGGATTGACACAAACAGGGTTTCCTACTGCATTGAGAGCAGGGAGGTCTGAAATTGAATCGCTATAATACCAGGCATCTGATGGTAAATTGTTATTTTTTTCACAATACGCCAGTAACCTGATAGCTTTTTCTTCGCCATAGCAAAGATGACCAAGCGGGAGCCCGGTCATGTATCCGTTCATAACTTCAAGTTCGGAACAGATGACATCATCAATATTAAGATTTTTAGCCATTTCCTGGCATATAATTGTCAAGGCTGAAGAGAGAATCACAACTTTGGCATCTTTCGCCTTATGGAATTCTATTTCAGATATCGCTTCTTTATAAACTGATGGGAGAAGTACTTCATAGAATACTTCGGAACACAGATCAACTATCGATTTTTCGGGAATGCCCTTAATCCAGCTAACCATCTGGTTTGTCATTTTCAGCGGATCTTTAAGTTTAAGCCTGAATTCAAGAGAAAGAAAAATGGCATTTACAAGATTCCAATGGGTCAAAAGGCCTTTCCTATAAGCTCCTCCGGCTAAAGCTCTCCCACTTATTGATCTGGTTATTGTCTGGTCAAGGTCAAAGAATGCAATATATCTTTTGGTGGTAATTCTATCTTTTGAAAAAATGGTTTCCATCAGGATTATATATTATTTTTAATGCCCCGGGCAAAAGTGTCACGTCAAATCTGCTGGAAAAGTACAATTCTCCGTCCAAATGAAAAGGGACCACTTCCGGAAATTCCAGATTAATTTCTTTTGTTTGATAATAACTTACTCTTTTGTCAACAATATGTTTTCCTTCAGGCACTTTAAGAAGGATAGAAAATCTCTCAGGAAGAGAAAGCTTTTTTATCATGCAAACATCTAATAATCCGTCATTTGCAATAGCCTTTGGGGTCAGGTAGAATCCACCAGCAAACCTCCTGCCAATTGCAATAGTGTTAATAAAACAATCTGTTTCATGTCTGCCCGTCCCGGTGATAACAGTCATTCTTTTTTCCCTGAAGAACAGGAGAGTCTTAACAATATGCCATATATATTTATATTTACTTCCTCTTTTCACTTTCCCGGGTTCTGTATAATTCTCAGCTGCCACCTGTGCATCAAATCCCAACCCCATACCATTAAGAAAGATCATTCCATTACACGACCCGGCGTCCATCGCAATCACGTTTTTGTCAAAAAAGATATCCCAATCCCTGTCTCCAAAACGGTTGGGGAATCCCAATATCTGAATGAAGTCATTTCCTGTACCGGCAGAAATTATCCCGGTTGTAACATCTTTTTTATCAATCAGTGGTCGGCACATTTCATTAAAAGTTCCGTCACCACCGACTGCAATTATATACCTGAATCCTCTTTTGGCATACTGCTCTGACAATTCGGTTGCATGACCGCTTCTTTCCGTGAAAACAATTTCTGCGTCAACATTATGTTTTTGAATCATTTCCTCGAGTTTGGGGACAATTGATTTTGCAAAACCGTTCCCGGCTATCGGGTTAACAATAAAAACCCATTCCCTTTTTACGTTATCCATGTCAGAACTTTTCAATATCTTGGGAATATTAATTACAATAATGCATTTCAACTTTCATATTAATGATAAGCCGATTCAATAACAGTTTTAACTGTTTCTATTATTTCACAGTCATTCTTTCCTATTAATTCTTCTCTTTTAATGGGTTTATGGATGACTACATCAAGTTTAGAATCGAAGTTAATATAAAACCTGTTTTTTGGTTTTAAATTATAGAACCCGTTCAGTGTAACAGGTAATATTTCAATATCTCTGGTCCTGAAGAGGTAAATGAATCCTCTATAGAATTGGTTGATTTTCCCGTTAAGTGTTCTAGTTCCTTCCGGAAAGATTGCAACTGATTGATATTTAGATTTATGAATAAGCTGATCAATCATCTGTTTTGTATTTCTATAGGTTGGTTCTTTAAAGGGTACATAGTCCATTATTTTCAATAAGTTGCTAAAAAGAGGAACTTTAAGAAGCCGTTCATGTCCAAACCACGATATTCCAGGGTAAAATGATGTTATTGCGACAATATCAAAAAGGCTGGCATGGTTAGCTACCAGAATATACCTTTCTCCTTTTTTAATGTTTTCTTTTCCAAAAACCTGGAATTTTTTTCCCATAATCAAGAAAACTGATTTTGCCCACATCTGAAAGAGAAAACGGATAGGTTTTTTCAAATGTAATAAGGTGAGAATTAAAACAATAAATACTCCGACAGCAGTATAGCAATAAAGTATGCCAAATAATAGAACTGAAAGTACTGCGTAAAGTCGTGAACGCATTGTAAATGAATAAATCTTCCCGGCTGAAAAATAGTAATTTTTTTTATTTAAAAGTAATCTGTTCTGATATTAACTCTTTTTCATAATTTTATAAGGTACCAGCTTCGTCTTTAAATTTCTCAATCTTGTTTAATATTTTCGGGGATGAAAAACAAAAAAGGACTTACACGTCGCAGGTTTATCACCAATACCGCACTGGCCGGTATCGGGACAATCGGCTCTGCAAATCTTTTAACTTCCTGTACAGGGAAAAGTATCGAAACTGCCAATAAAATGAAAACTGACAGCCATGAATATAACGGGCATTATTCAGGGAAAAATCTTGATCGTATTGCATTTCCTGTTGGAGGAATCGGAGCAGGTATGTTCTGTCTGGAAGGTACAGGAGGTATATCGCATATGTCTATACATAACCGCCCTGAAGTTTTTAATGAGCCATGCATGTTTGCAGCAATATCGGTGAAAGGGTTGAAAAACGGTACAAAAGTTCTGGAAGGTCAGGTTCCGGACTGGAAGAAATTCGGACAGCCCGATTCGGCAAACGGATCAGGGGGGACAAGTTATGGTTTTCCACGTTTTCAGAACACGAGATTTACCGCCAGGTTTCCGTTTGCTGTTATAGAAATGCAGGATAACGATATCCCGCTTGATGTACAATTAACAGGATGGAGTCCTTTCATCCCAACCGATGCTGACAACTCAAGTCTGCCCGTCGGAGCTTTTGAATATTCGTTCAGAAATAACGGCGCCTCTAAGATTGAAGCTCTCTTTTCATATAATTCAAGAAATTTTATGAACCAGATAAATGGTGTCAATAAAATAAGAGCTGCTTCAAATGGATTTATCCTTTCCGAAGAGGGTGTAAAGAATAAGCCTGAAACCAAAGGGGATTTTGCAATTTTCACAAATGAACCCGGTACAATCGTTGATCATTGCTGGTTCAGAGGCGGCTGGTGGGATCCTCTAACAATTACCTGGGGAACAATCATGAAAGGAGAAACACGGCAGAAAGATCCTGTTGAAAAAGGAGCTCCCGGCGCATCATTATTCATTCCTTTAACACTGAATCCGGGTGAAACAAAGGTTATAAAACTAATGATGGCGTGGTATGTTCCGGATACGGATCTTAATTATGGGAAGGATCCGGAAGAAAAAGTTAAAGAGAAGTGCAGTGAGAAGAATTGTTCCTGTAAAGATCCGTTTTATAAACCCTGGTATTCAGAAAAATTTAAAGGGATAGATGAAGTTGTAAACTACTGGAAAACAAACTATAATGATCTTCGCAATAAATCCGGATTATTTAAAGACTCTTTCTATAACACCACACTTCCCGGTGAAGTTATTGAGGCAATAGCTGCCAATTTGGCTATACTTAAATCTCCGACTGTGTTAAGACAACCTGACGGGAAGTTATGGAGTTGGGAAGGATGTGGCGATAATTCCGGTTGCTGTGCCGGTTCCTGTACCCACGTCTGGAACTATGCCCAGGCAATTCCACACCTCTTTCCAAAACTTGAACGGACACTACGTGAGACTGAGTTCTTCCCGAGTCAGGACAAGGAGGGTCATCAGACATTCAGGTCGGCATTGCCAATACGACCTGTTGCAACTACTTTTTATGCAGCGTCTGACGGGCAGCTGGGAGGGATAATGAAAATGTACCGCGACTGGAGAATAAGCGGAGATGGTCAGTGGATGAAGAAAATGTACCCAAAGGTAGCGGAAAGTATGGATTATTGTATCCGTACCTGGGACCCAAGATCAACAGGGACACTTGAGGAGCCTCATCATAATACGTATGATATAGAATTCTGGGGCCCTGACGGTATGTGTACAGGTTTTTATCTGGGGGCATTAAAGGCCATATCTGAAATGGGGAAATTTCTCGGCGAAGACGTTCAAAAGTATCAATCACTGTATGAAAAGGGCAGAAAAGCACTTGAGACAGAACTGTATGATGGTGAGTATTTTATACAGAAAATTCAATGGAAGGGTTTAAATGCATCTGATCTTGTTGCAGCATCCAAAGGTGTCTGGAACTCTGACTATTCAGAAGAAGCAAAGGAATTATTACAGAAAGAGGGACCGAAATATCAGTACGGAAAAGGATGCCTATCTGACGGGGTCCTTGGAGTATGGATAGCAGAGGTTTGTGGTTTAAAAAATATTGTTGATCCTGTAAAAGTTGCCAGCCATCTTAAATCTGTTTATAAATACAATTTCAGACCGGATCTGTCTGACCACTCAAATCCACAGCGCCCTTCCTATGCGCTCGGAAGGGAAGGCGGACTTCTTTTATGTACCTGGCCTAAAGGGGAGATGCTTTCCCTGCCTTTCGTTTACAGTAATGAAGTCTGGACCGGCATAGAATACCAGGTAGCCTCTCACCTGCTGATGATTGGTGAAACAGCAAAAGCGCTTGATATAGTTCGTGCCTGTCGAAGCAGATATGATGGCAGAATCAGAAATCCATTTGATGAATATGAATGTGGACACTGGTATGCCAGGGCTATGTCGAGTTATGGTATGCTGCAGGGGTTGACTGGTGTAAGATATGATGCTGTTACACAGGAGATGTTCATAAATTCAAGGATAGGTGACTTTACAAGTTTTATTTCAACAGAAACCGGCTTTGGAAATGTAGGGTTGAAAAATAGCAAACCATTCCTCGAAACAGTTTATGGAGAAATACTTGTAAAAAATTATGTTATAAATTAAGGTCATCCCATGGCATGACCCTACGCTTATTTCCCTGAATTACTGACAAATGCAATCTGTTTACTGTCGGGTGACCAGGAAGGAACATTAATAGTTCCCTGTCCGCCGTACAGGTATGCCAATACCCGTGGTTCTCCGCCAGCAACCGGCAAAATTCTTAACATACAACGTTTATATGACGGGTGGCTGTTCGGGTCGATATCAGGAGGGAAAGAAATGATTACCATCCATTTTCCATCAGGGGAGATATGTGGGAACCAGTTATTATAATTGTCAAATGTTAATTGTTCCCTGCCTGTTCCATCAGGTTTTATGCGCCATATTTGCATTGTACCTGAATAATGTCCATTATAATAGATGTAATTTCCGTCAGGTGAATATTCGCAGCCGTCAACATGTTCGCCGGCTTTAATGTCAGTTAATGCGACCTCTTTTCCTCCCTCTATTGAATTCCTGTAGATATTATAAACAGTCTTGCCGTTACGAATCGCAACATACACTACTTCTTTGTTATTGGGTGACCATCCGTGCCAGTATGAAGGAGTATTCTCAGTAATCAATTTAGGAACACCGCCTTCAAGAGGGAGAACATAAACAGTTGAGCCTCCACCTGGTAACCCCTGGCGTGAATTACTTATAGCAAGCAGCTTACCATTAAATGAGATACCATGGTCATTATTGATATTATTGGCAAAATCAGTATTAAGTTTTTCAAGCTCACCGCCATCGACAGGAATTTTAAACAACGAACCGTCCATATTGAAAAGAAGTTTTTTGCCGTCAGGCATCCAGTTTGGCGCTTCAAACCTGCCGGGTTTTTCGAAAATAACTTTTCTTTTTCCATCCGATATATTCATGGTCTCCATCCTGCAACCTAAATATCCGGATTTTCCGGGATCATAGTTTTCAGCAACAGGCTGGTCAATCCTGACATTCCATACTTTTACCGCTTCCACTATATCGGAATCGTGTGAACAGATGAACGGTCCCACCAGAACTTCATCCGGCATATTTTCCATTACATGAGAGCCTATTGTCTCAAGCGGTTTGCCGTTGTGTGCAGCCCTCATTATTATATTCTTTCCGGCTCTTTCAATCTGGATAACATTAAAAGATGAATCCTTTGCAAATATCTCATCCTGAGGATCCCTCATTGCAGCTCCTGCTGATACTCTCCATTGAAGAACAGTTAATCCGCTGCCATGAAGTGTTGCAGAAATATGAGATGCTTTTTCATCTGTTGTTTCCCGCACCATCCATCCTGATTTCCTATGCGGGTTAGTACCTTTTCCCAAAAATTCGAAATTTGCAGTCAGGATAAAATCACCTTTTATTTTATTGAATAAATAGTGGAATTCATCTCTCTCAAACCAGATGTTATACCCGCCTCCCTTCAAAGTGTAGCTCTGATCAGCCTGATTATTTATTGCTGAACCGGCTTTTTTAGGATTTCCAATATCGGAATTTGCCTGGAATATTCCTACCGGAGTGTTCTGTGCTGAAACGATATTTAATAAACTACTTAGCATAAGGATAATTAAGGATTTCATAGTTATAGATCAATTTAAAAGTTATAATATTTTATTTCTGGTTACTGATTCCTGGTTCAAGGGCTCCGCCTTATAAATGATAGATTTAAAGATAATGATATTTTAGATAACATAGTAGCAGTGTATTGATTAAAATAATGGTAGTTATCAATTCTGTTTCATTTAATACTCATTTTACCATTAGCGACTAAAAAAATCCGCAATCGGTTGCAGGGCATAATTTATTATTTAATTTTGGCTGCAAACATAAAATATTGAATTATTTTGGTGCTAAATTAGAAAGGTATTACCATATCCATTATCATAAAAAATAAGATGCCAAAATATATAAAGCAATATTATGAATGAAATACTTAATAGAATAGCACAATGTGTTGAATTTGGCAAGATTAATAAAACATCTCCATACCCTCCAAATATGAAAGATCAGGATGGTGCTGATGAACTTGCAAAGAGAGCCCTGGAAGAGGGAGTAAAACCCGATGAAATCCTTGAAAATGCTCTCATCCCTGCTATGGCTAACGTTGGTAATAAGTTCAGCAAAAAAGAGATTTATGTTCCGCAGATGTTAATGTCAGCCAAAGCAATGAACAGCGCCATGGCGCATCTTAAACCATTTTTCCAGTCGGGTGAAACGAAAAGGAAAGGGAAGTTTATTATAGGGACAGTATCAGGTGACCTGCATGACATTGGAAAAAACCTTGTTGCCATGATGATCGAAGGAGGCGGATGGGAAGTGATCGACCTTGGAGTAGATGTTGGAGCAGAAAAATTCCTGAAAGCCTTGGATGAACATCCCGATGCAATTGTTGGTTTATCAGCGTTACTTACCACCACAATGGAAAATATGAAAAAAATTGTGATGGCTGTAAAGGAAAAGTTTTCCGCATCGAAAATTCTTATCGGCGGTGCTCCTGTAACCAGGGAATATTGCGATAAAATCGGTGCAGATTTTTATTCTCCCGATCCTCAGGGAGCAGTCAATTATCTGAAGCAACTTGCTTCTTAGCTGAAGAACAATTTTATTATGAAGACAATACTCCGGGGAAAAACCAATGACGTAATTATTGATACTAACGGTCCTGTTATTATCATAGGAGAGTGTATAAATCCCACAAGGAGAAAAAAACTTATATCCACTTTGCAGGAAGGGAACTTTGATTATGTACTTGAACTTGCTGAAAGTCAAATCAAGGCCGGAGCAGATGTTCTTGATGTAAACATAGGTTTCCCCGGAGTTGATGATGTTAAGCTTCTGCCCGAGACAGTTCTGGCGATCATAGGAAGTTTTGATATTCCGCTTTGTCTGGATTCTCCAAATCCCAAAGCAATTGAAGCAGCATTAAAAGTAGCAGGTGGTAAATGCCTTATCAATTCCGTCAATGGTGAAGAGAAATCATTGAAAGTTCTCCTCTCTATTGCAAAAGAATATGAAGCTGCAATAATAGGGTTGACCATGGATGACGACGGTATAACTCATGATCCTGAAAAAAGATTGGCTATAGCTGAAAAGATTCTTGAAAGGGCTGTTAAAGCCGGAATTAAAGAGGAGGATGTGATAATTGATCCTCTGGCAATGGCAGTCAGCGCTGACTCAAAAGCCTGTGTTGTAACTCTTGAAACTATCAGGCTTATTCATCAGAAACTTGGACTCAACATAACCATGGGCGCAAGCAATATCTCTTTCGGCTTGCCAGGAAGGGATGATCTTAACTCGGTATTTATGTCTTTGGCGATTCTTAATGGCCTGACATGTCCGATAGCTAATCCGGAAAAAATAACTGCCGCAGTAAGGGCTTCTGACCTGGTTTTAGGAAAAGACGATTTTGCTGTCAGGTTTGTAGAGTATTTTCAAAACCGCAAGTAACTCATTGATAATTTTTAGCTTTAGTTCAAAATCAAAATATGTCAGGTATTAAACCTGCCCGCAGATGGCAGCCAGCTTTTTTCCCGTTTAAAAAAGAATCTTTTGGCAAACGACTTCTTGCAAAGGTTGAGATTTGCGTAAAGGGACCTCTGTTTGGGTGCCGTATGTGTGGTAATTGTCTTCTCCAGGAAACAGCATTGATTTGCCCGATGGAATGTCCTAAAGGAATGAGAAATGGCCCTTGTGGAGGAATAACCCCTGAAAGAAATTGTTATGTCGACGAAACACGCAGGTGTATCTGGTACACTATTTATAAAAGAGCATTAAAGACCGGACGTGAGGAGACACTTCTCGAGGTACTGCCACCCCTCGATTGGAATAAAGTTGGAACTGAGACGTGGGGTGATGTAATCCGTCAGATCAGAAAGGTCGGTACAGGAAAGTTCATTGGAGGAATTGTATCAAGGAACGGAGAAAAAACATCTGAGATATGGGATAGTGTTTTCAAAACTATCCGGCAGCCCGAATGGTGGCACGGTGATTCTGAATATCATGCAGCGCCTCCCGGAGAACCTGTCTCTGACCTTGAAAGACGATTTCGTGAAGGTGAATTTGTTGTAGCTACCGAAGTGACACCGCCCCTTGGTGCAGGAACAAATAAACTTATCAGAGACATCGTGTCAGTGAAGCCTTATGTAACAGCAATCAATTTTACAGATTCCTCTTCTGCACGACCTAAAATGTCAAGCATTGCATGTTGTAAGGTAGCTATCGATCAGGAATCCGAACCTGTATTTCAGATTGCTGCCCGCGACACAACAAGGACCGGTCTGCAATCGACTATTATCGGAGCAAATGCCATAGGAATTAAAAATATTCTTTGTATAACGGGAGATAATTCGGTGATAGGCCCATCTCCTACAAGTAACCTGAATATACTTGACATTGATTCTGTACAAATGCTTTGGATACTCCGGAAAATGAGAGATGATGGAGTCTATCTGGACGGGAGAACTTTCAAGAATCCTCCTGAATTGTTTCTGGGGGCTGCAACTTCTCCTTTTGCATCAGATCCTGTGTTACAGGCAATTAAGGATCACAAAAAGGTCAATGCGGGAGCCCAGTTTTTCCAGACTAACCTTGTTTTTGAGCCGGAAAGGCTTGACTTGTGGCTTGAACAACTTGACAAAAGAAATATTCTGAATAAGGTATTTATCCTGATAGGTGTTGCACCACTTAAAAGCTTAAAAATTGCACAGTATCTTCATGCGAATGTCCCGGGTGTCACTATGCCTGAAAAAATCATGAATAGAATGGAAAAAGCTGGAGAATCTGCTTCCGAAGAAGGAGTTCAGATAGCACTTGAGGTGATTGACTCTGTAAAGCGGAAACAGGGGATAAATGGCATACATATTATGACATTAAGCTGGGAATCAATAGTTCAGAGAATTGTAACGGAATCGGGCCTTGGAAAAAAGAAACAATAAGGTGACTGAAAAAGTATGATAACCAAGACATTAAATATTGAATTTAAGGATTTGAAACTAAGCTCTTCCGGGATTGAGACTGTATTAGGGTATAAAGAGGGAGATGACCGCAATCTTGTCACAAGTCTGATCGAAGAAACACTGGCAGAATTTAAGGAGATTAGCAATATAAAAGCTCAATTCACAGTTTTTAATGATGTTCAGTTTGATGATGATACAAAATCGGTTGAGATTAATAAAATCAAATTCCAGATAAAAAAAATTGTTTTTGGTCAGGTAAAAAAATCAGATTCTCTCGCAATTTTTCTTTGTACTGCCGGAGAGGAGATTGGAATCCGCAGCAGGAAAGCAATGGAAGAAAGAGATTTTTTAAAAGGTTATGTTTATGATGTTGTTGGCAGCGAGATAGTTGAGGCAGCGGCAGATCTTATGCAGGCAGACCTTGAAAAATCAATGCTTGATTCAGGAAAAAAAATTACTAACCGGTACAGCCCAGGATATTGTGGCTGGGATGTAGCAGAGCAGCATAAATTATTTCAGCTTATTCCTGATAATTATTGTAATATTCATCTGACTCACTCCGCGCTTATGGATCCTGTGAAATCGGTTAGTGGTATTATAGGTATCGGGAAGAATGTCAGATATAATCCCTACACCTGCGGATTGTGCGATATGAAAGAATGTAACTTTAGAAAAGTACGGATAAGAACAACATAAAATAAATCTTAAAATATGTTATTACTGGGAATAGATTTAGGGAGCTCTTCAGTTAAGGCTTCGGTTATTGATGGTGAGTCGGGAAAATGCCTAGCAACAGCTTTTTCCCCTTCTGATGAAATGAAAATAATTGCACTGAAACCCGGATGGGCTGAGCAGGATACTGAGATCTGGTGGTCAAACCTGAAGGCAGCAATCAATGAATGCACTCATAAGCTTGGCCAAAAAAAAGACAAAATTGGTGCTATTGGTATTTCTTATCAGATGCACGGACTTGTCGCCGTTGATAAAAACAATAAAGTACTTCGTCACTCCATCATATGGTGCGACAGCAGGGCAGTCGGATATGGTGAAAAAGCGTTGAACTCGTTAGGTAAGGATTACTGCCTTTCTCATCTTCTTAATTCTCCGGGGAATTTTACTGCTTCAAAACTTGCCTGGGTCAAGGAGCATGAGCCGGAACTGTTTTCCAGGATACACAAAGTAATGTTGCCGGGTGATTACATTGCATTAAGACTAACCGGAGAAATAAGTACCTCATTTACCGGACTTTCAGAAGGTATTTTCTGGGATTTTTCCCTGAACAAAGTATCGAAAGAATTAATGAGATTTTATGGTTTCAGTTCCGGTCTTTTACCCGAAGCTGCCCCGTCATTCTCAATAAGCGGACTGCTTCTGAAATCTTCAGCGAAGGAATTGGGATTACCGGAAGGAATCCCTGTTTCATACAGGGCAGGTGACCAGCCAAACAATGCCCTTTCACTGAATGTTCTCAACCCGGGTGAAGTTGCTGCAACAGCAGGTACATCAGGTGTAATTTATGGTGTCACTGATAAGAAGAAATATGATGATCTTTCAAGGGTAAATACATTTTTACACGTAAATCACAATCATTCACAAACCAGGCTGGGTGTGCTTTTGTGCATTAACGGAACAGGGATACTCAATTCGTGGCTGAGGCGGAATAGTAGCAGTAACCTGTCTTATAATGATATGAACAATATGGCTGCAAAAGTTGCTCCCGGATCGGATGGATTATGTATACTGCCCTTTGGCAACGGGGCTGAAAGAATGCTTGGCAATAAAGATACAGGGGCTAGGATTACAGGATTAAACTTTAATATTCACACCAATGCCAATATGTTCAGAGCAGCACAGGAGGGAATTGCATTTTCATTCAGGTATGGTCTGGATATTATGAAGGAAGTCGGAATTGATCCCCTGGTGGTAAGAGCCGGGGAAGCCAATATGTTCCTTAGCAAGGTTTTCCGGGAGGTCTTATCATGCGTAACCGGAACTGTAATACATCTTTATAATACTGATGGATCAATAGGCTCTGCAAGAGGCGCCGGTATTGGTTGCGGTTATTACAAATCTGAAAAGGAGGCATTTAAAGGACTTACAGCTGTTGGTGTTACAGAACCTGATAAGTTAAGATCAGGTGACTATGAAAAGGCATATTTAAAGTGGAAGGAATTGCTCTCCGGACTTTAAATATTTAATTTTTCTTTACGTGCTTTGCACAAACTTTGCGACCTTTGCGGTTAACGGTTTTTTTAAATAATTTTACATAAACATATTTATTATGATTTACAAAGCAAAAAAAGAGGCATATCCCGGAGTAGGGAAGATTGAATACGAGGGTAAAAAATCGAAAAATCCTCTGGCATTCAGATGGTATAATCCTGAAGAGGAAGTGGGTGGCAAACAGATGAAAGACCATCTTCGTTTTGCGATTGCTTATTGGCACTCCTTCTGTGGTGATGGTTCAGATCCGTTTGGGAAAGCCACGAGGATTTATCCATGGGATGATGTGACAAATATTGATAGTAAGAACAAGCAACGGCTCGACGCTGCATTTGAGTTTTTCACCAAAATTGGTGCCGGTTATTATTGTTTTCACGATACTGATATTGTCGGAGATGGAACAGTCTTCGAAATCGAAAAACGACTCGAAAAGATTGTCCCGGTTATGAAAAAGATGCAGGAACAGACCGGAGTCAGACTGCTTTGGGGAACCGCAAATCTCTTTTCGAACCCGAGGTATATGAATGGGGCTGCCACAAATCCTGATTTTACCGTTGTGGCAAATGCAGCTGTGCAGCTGAAGAATGCGATTGCTGCAACTGTTGCCTTAGGTGGAGAAAACTATGTATTCTGGGGCGGAAGGGAAGGTTATATGAGCCTTCACAACACGAATATGAAAAGAGAGCTGGAACATATGGGAATGATGCTCTCCATGGCACGTGATTATGGCAGAAAAATAGGTTTCAAAGGGACATTCCTTGTAGAACCAAAACCGATGGAACCCACAAAACATCAATACGATTTTGATGTAGCTACAATAATCGGTTTCCTGCGTCAGCATGGCCTGGATAAAGATTTCAAACTTAATATTGAGGTCAACCATGCCACTCTTGCGGGCCATACTTTCCATCATGAGCTTCAAGTTGCAGCAGATGCAGGACTTCTAGGAAGCATTGATGCCAATAAAGGTGATTACCAGAACGGCTGGGATACCGATGAATTCCCAACAAATATTTATGAGATAACTGAAGCCATGATGGTTATATTACAATCTGGCGGATTTTCAACGGGAGGCATCAATTTCGATGCTAAAGTAAGGCGTAATTCGACAGATATTGAAGATCTTTTCATCGCACACGTAAGCGGTATGGATACATTTGCAAGGGCTCTCGTCATTGCTGATAAAATCCTGAAAAACAGTGACTACCTTAAGATGAGAAAGAAAAGATATGAATCGTTTGATAAGGGAGCCGGGAAAGATTTTGAAAAAGGCAAACTCACCCTTGCTAAGTTGAGAGATATTGCATCTGAGCTTGGAGAACCTGAAACAAGAAGCGGTAAACAGGAGCTTTATGAACAGATGATCAATATATATCTAGCGTAATGATAATATAGACGCCAACTGGCATCCGGGTTGGGGGGCAAATTATAAAGCAGAGGTAATAACTTCAAAGACAGGCGGAGAAGCCATAGTCTTTTTAACCTTACATAATTCTGCTACCGAGATTACTGCTTCTTTATATTTTTCCGGAAAGTCCGAAGGCAGTTTAATATCTAGCTTTATATTGACTGGCAATCCCGATTCTTCATCGAATTCAGCAGTCTGAATTATTTTAATGTTATCAGTCGGGATATGTCGATTTTCACAAAATGATTTTACGTAGATTCCGGCGCAGGTTCCAATCGAAGCCAGGAATAGTTCATAAGGCGAAGGGTCTGAGTCTTGACCACCGCTATGTACAGGTTGATCGGTTTTTATTATATGTCCGTGAGAATGAGCAGTTACAACTTTGCCTTCGCCGAATGTAATTTCCATGATATTAAATTTGTCAGATTATATAATTCATAACTTTAACAAATGATTTAAGGAATTGTTTTCCAACGGAATTAACTTTGAGCATCAAATTATTAGATATAACAAAACAACATGAAAAAATTATTTATTACATATTTATTTTTATATACAACTTCATTTCTTCCAGGACAGAGACCTGAAACAAAACCAGAGATTGTAAATACTGTTTCGGATAAGATCTTCTCTTACTCTCCCAATTCAATTAAAATTGAAGGCTACCTTGGGGAAAAATTAAATCTGGTTATAAAGAAACGGATTAAAAGCCAGGATGTTGATCAGTTGGTTGAACCATTCCGGCACAAGAATGAAACCCATTTATGGCAAAGCGAATTCTGGGGGAAATGGATCCAATCTGCAATAGCTTCTTATGATTATAACCGAGATCCTGAAATGCTTACGATCATACAAAAAGCAGTAAATCAATTACTTGCTACACAGATGCCATCAGGTTACATAGGTAATTACACCGATAGTGCACAGCTTCAGCAATGGGATATCTGGGGCAGAAAATATACCTTGCTTGGGTTGCTTGCATACTATGACCTGACAGGTGACAAAGCTGCACTAAATGGTTCTTGCAAGTTGGCCGACAATCTGCTCAGCCAGGTCGGACCTGGGAAAGTGAATATTGTAAAAACAGGCAATTATCGCGGAATGCCTAGCTGCTCTATTCTTGAACCAATGGTATATCTCTATAGAAGGACAGGGGATAAGAGGTATCTCGATTTTGCAAAATATATAGTTGAACAATGGGAAACGCAAGATGGTCCAAAGCTCATCAGCAGTGCACTGGCAGGCACACCGGTTTCAGAAAGATTTCCGCACCCGTCAATATGGTGGTCGTACGAAAACGGGCAAAAAGCTTATGAGATGATGTCATGCTATGAGGGACTTCTTGAATTATACCGCATAACCGGGGAGCCAACATACCTGAAAGCTGTGGAGATGGCTGTTAAGAATATTATTGGGAGTGAGATAAATATTGCAGGTTCAGGAACAGCTTTTGAATGTTTTTATCAAGGTGCCAGGTATCAGACGGAACCTACATATCATACTATGGAGACCTGTGTAACCATGACCTGGATGAAACTGTGTTTTAATCTTTTAAGGTTAACTGAAAACCCGATGTATGCTGATCAGATTGAAAAATCGACTTATAATGCTCTTATGGCTTCCATGAAGGGTGACGGGTCACAGATTGCCAAGTATAGCCCGTTAGGCGGGATAAGACATGCTGGTGAAGAGCAATGCGGTATGCACATCAATTGCTGTAATGCCAACGGTCCAAGGGCGTTCATGATGCTGCCACGCTTTGCAGAGATGGGGGCGCAGAATGAGATTTTTATTAATATGTATGGACAAAATGAATCAGTTATCCCGATTAACCAAAATAATACGGTTAACATTAATCAGAAATCAGATTATCCTGTCTCTGACAAAGTTGAGATAAACATCAATCCTGAAATACCCGAGAGTTTTACGATTGCTTTTCGTATCCCGTCATGGAGTGAAAATACAGTAATTAGTGTCAACGGGATTGAAATATCCGGAATAACTGCAGGAACATATAAGAAAATAAAACGTATCTGGTATAAGGCTGATAAGGTAGTTTTGAAGTTGGATCTTACTGGGAGGTTAGTAACTCTAAATGGTTATCAGGCAATTGTAAGGGGTCCTGTTGTTTTAGCCCGCGATATCCGGTTTGGCGACGGGTTTATTTGCGAATCAGCGGTTGTAATAGCTAAAAACGGGAAAGTTAACCTGATCCCGTCCATAAAAAAATCTGCCAGTATGTGGATGTCATTTACGGCTCCGTTGGTTCTTGGTACCGACCTCGAAGGTGAATTCCGTAATCCTTTACAGATTAATTTTTGTGACTTTGCATCAGCCGGCAATACATGGGGTGAAGATTCACGCTACACAGTGTGGATACCACAGACACTTAATGTGATGGAGACGGATTATAAATCGTACTAAAGGCACAATTGTGTAATGGAAGAATGGAAAAATGGGAGATAGGGAGCATCTGACTACGTGCAACTCCGTGACCTCCGTGGTTAAAAAAAATAAGTATTCAAATATGTTATTTGATTTTATAGTGATCTTCCAGGATCATTCTGAATAGTTTCCCAGGCAAAATGTATTTAAGAGCCACTGCCAACTTTTGCTCGAATGAGGCAATAATATATCTCTGACGCGGATTTTTGCACTCAACAATCCTGACAAGCTTCCTGGCTAGAACTATCGGTTCCCATCCGTTGCCTTCATCTTTTTCAATTATAGCCATGGTTTTTAAATATTGTTCATGATAAGGATCATTGGTATCAGTCGGTGCCAGGAAATTCCTCCGGTTGGCAGAGTTATTAGTATGAAAATCACCCGGGTTAATAAGTACAATTTTTATATTAAAGTGTCTGACTTCCATTCTGAGCGCCTCACTGAAACCCTCAATGGCAAATTTACCCGCAGAGTAGAATGCCTGGAAGGGCAAACCCATTAATCCGCCTATTGAACTGAAATTAATAATTGTGCCACCACCCTGTTTCCTCATTACAGGCAATACTTCTCTTGTAAGATTTACCATCCCGAGGAAATTAGTATCCATCTGGAGTTTTATGTTTTCCATCGGTGAAGTTTCTATTGGTCCTCCCGTATGCATGCCGGCATTATTTATCAGGACATCAATTCTTCCCTCTTTTTGCAGGATTGTTTGCACAGCCTGCCGGATAGAATCACTATTTGTGAGGTCGAGTTTTAATCCGGTTATCGCAGAGCTGATTTCTACATCTCTTCTGACCGTCCCATAAACAGTGTGTTCTTCTGCTGCCAGAAGTTCTGCTGTTTGCTTACCAAAACCTGATGAGATTCCCGTTATAAGAATGACTTTTTTCATATGTGTTTTTTGCCACCCAACCCCCCTGAAGGGGGGCAGGGTGGCATTTATAAATGTGTAACAAAAAAAATACCTTAAAGAATATGGTTTACTATAATATACCCAGTGCTTTTGCTGCTTTCGTTATTTTTTCAATTGAAATTTCAACCTGTTCCTTTGTATGGGTTGCCATAAGAGAATATCTGATCAGGCAATCCTTTTTAGGTACAGCCGGCGATACAACCGGATTCACAAAAACTCCTTCTGCAAGCAGATTCTGTGTCAACTGTAATGCTTTTATGTCGTCCCTGATAAAAAGAGGAATGATTGGTGTTTCGGATTTACCTGTGTCGAAACCTGCTGATTTAAAACCATTAAGAGCTATTGCAGTCATATCCCACAAATGCTTAATTCTTTCAGGCTCATTTTCCATTATTTCTATAGCGGCAAGCACAGAAGCAGCTGACGCAGGAGTCATGCTGGCACTGAATATCAGCGACCTTGAATTATGTTTGATGTAATTTATAACCTCTTTATCAGAAGCGATAAATCCTCCAAGAGAAGCAAATGATTTGGAGAAGGTACCCATTATGAGATCGACTTTATCAGTCAGACCGAAATAAGAGGCTGTACCCGATCCGTTTTTTCCGAGGACTCCAAGTGAATGAGCATCATCAACCATAATTGACGCACCATAATGCTCAGCAAGTTTTACTACTTCAGGCAAATTAATCAAATCGCCCTCCATGGAAAAAATTCCATCAACAACTATAAGTTTTATGCGGTCTTTATGGCATAATTTTAATTTATTTCTGAGTGCATCCATATCATTATGGGCAAACTTAAGCACTTTAGAGAAAGAAAGCCTGCTCCCTTCAATTATTGAAGCATGGTCGAGTTCGTCGAGGAGGAGATAATCATGGCGTCCTGCAAGTAATGACACAACTCCAAGATTTACCTGGAAGCCTGTGCTGTAACATAATGCAGCATCTTTATTTACCAGTTGGGCTAACTTGTTTTCCAGTTCAATATGGATATCAAGTGTCCCGTTAAGGAATCTTGAACCGGCACACCCGGTACCATATTTGTCAATTGCAGCTTTTGCAGCGGCCTTAACTTTTGGATGGTTTGTGAGCCCAAGGTAGCTGTTCGAGCCGAACATCAGAACCTTTTTGCCGTTAATGATTACTACTGTATCCTGTTCGGATTCTATTGCCCTGAAATAGGGGTAGATGCCGGCCCGCATTGCTTTCTGAGGGGCATCATAACCTGAAAGTTTCTCTTTTAAAATTCCCACTATATAGATTAAATGATGTTATAATCGAGTCCAAATTTAACAAAAAAAGAATAAAACAGAAGAAATACTGTTCTTTTAGGTTAATATAAAAATAAATTAAGCACATATACATACTATAATTTAAAAGAAAAATTTACTTTTGTTCGCGAAATCAATTTTAAGAATTTAATGGACGACGACCCGGCGAATATATTAATCTTAACCCTGATCTAGGAGGCTAACCGGTACTTTAGGTAACTTCCTTCTTTATCAGTAAAAGCAAGGAGGTGACTATGACATCACTCACAACGTTTTATTTAAGCGGAATAATCGGTAAAGAAGCATTTGGCGCCGATGGTGACGCAATTGGAATAATTAAGGATTTACTTGTTAACACAATGCCTTCGGGAAACAGTGACCCGAACCAGCAACTCGTAACCGGCATCAGGCTCAGGATAAAAAAGGAAATCAGGGTTTATTCCTTTAAAAGTTTTATTGTTACGAAAGCAAGAGAAGTTCTTAATGTGACCTGTACCGAACTGATTGAGCTTGGCACGGAGGAGGTTAATAATGGACTTTTGCTCGTTGAAACTATTCTCGACAAGCAAATAGTGGATATGAATGGTCGCAAGCTTGTAAGGGTTAATGATGTGAGGCTTGCTACTCTGCCTGCAGGAACATTCGCCATTGCTGTTGATATCGGGATTGAAGGACTCTTGCGCAGAATTGGAATAGCATCACCGATAAAGAGATTACTCTCCATTTTCAAAATAAATATACCTGCGAAATTCATCCTTTGGGATGATGTTCAGGCTATCGACCATTCAAATCTTAATATAAGACTTTCAAAGAGTTATGCAAAACTTCATACTCTTCACCCATCGGATATAGCTGATATTCTTGAAGAGTTGGGTAAAAAATCGAGTATGTCAGTATTTGCATCCCTCGATGAAGAAAAAGCTGCAGATGTTCTTGAGGAACTTGAACCAAATGCGCAAATACATATTCTTGAAAACCTTCCTGTAAACAAGGCCGCCGATGTACTTGAAAAGATGCCCGCCGATGAGGTCGCTGACATACTCGATGAACTCGAAGATGATAAGGCTGAGATGTTATTAAAGGAGATGGATAAAGAATCTTCACAGGAGGTAAGGGACCTGCTGGAATATGACGATGACCGTGTAGGAAGCATTATGACTACTGATTTTCTTTCTTT